>NZ_DAMBSA010000080.1:0-14083 GCF_032054795.1 Pantoea sp. CTOTU49201 | reverse complement strand
AACGGCAGGCATGTCAGGCTCCTGTTTTCGTAGCGCTTTATCATACGCATTAAGCCATTAGCGTGCTAGCGATCACAGTACTGTCTGAGCTGGTCGCCATAAATGGCAACCCTACGAAAAACGCGCCAATCCTTTGTAGGATCAACAGGTACAAAAAAGCCGCCCTGAGGCGGCTTGTTCGTTTACTTAACCGGCATGCCCGGTACTGCACCGCTATCGACGGACAGCACAAACAGGTCTTTGCCGCCTGGACCCGCTGACAGCACCATGCCTTCTGAAATACCGAAACGCATTTTACGTGGCGCGAGGTTAGCGACGATGATGGTCATCTTGCCGACCAGCACGGATGGATCCGGATACGCGGCGCGAATACCAGAGAAAATCTGACGCTTCTCGCCACCCAAATCCAGCTCCAGACGCAGCAGCTTATCGGAACCGTCAACCAGCTCAGCTTTCTCGATCAGCGCCACGCGCATATCGACCTTGGCGAAATCATCAATGGTGATGGTGTCACCAATCGGCGCATCGGCCAGCGGACCGGTTGCTGCAGGCTTGTTCGCTGCCGCCGCATCCTCTTTTGAAGCCTCAACCAGCGCGTCAACTTTGGTCATTTCGATACGGCCATACAGCGCTTTGAACGGTGCCACTTCATGATCCAGCAGCGGTTGGGCAATCGCATCCCAGCTCAGCTCGCTCTGCAGGAAGGCTTCGGTGCGTTCGGTCAGCGATGGCAGCACCGGCTTCAGCCAGGTCATCAATACGCGGAACAGGTTGATACCCATTGAGCAGATCGCTTGCAGGTCGGCATCGCGGCCTTCTTGCTTCGCCACCACCCAAGGTGCCTGCTCATCGACATAGCGGTTCGCCAGATCGGCCAGCGCCATGATTTCACGGATCGCGCGGTTATATTCGCGGCTTGCCCAGGCTTCGCCAATCTTCTCAGAGGCATCAACAAAAGTCTGATACAGCGCCGGATCGGCCAGTTCACTCGCCAGCTTGCCGCCAAAGCGTTTGGTCAGGAAGCCCGCATTACGTGACGCCAGGTTCACCACTTTGTTCACCACGTCCGCATTCACGCGCTGCACGAAATCTTCCAGATTCAGGTCGATGTCGTCGATGCGTGAAGAGAGCTTGGCCGCGTAGTAGTAACGCAGGCTGTCGGCATCCAGATGCTGCAACCAGGTGCTGGCTTTAATAAAGGTACCGCGCGATTTGGACATCTTCGCGCCGTTCACCGTCACATAGCCGTGTACGAACAAATTGGTTGGCTTGCGGAAGTTGCTGCCTTCCAGCATCGCCGGCCAGAACAGGCTGTGGAAATAAACGATGTCTTTACCGATGAAGTGATACAGCTCGGTCGTGGAATCTTTCTTCCAGAATTCGTCGAAATCGAGATCGCCGCGCTTGTCGCACAGGTTTTTGAATGAACCCATGTAACCGATTGGCGCATCCAGCCAGACGTAGAAGTATTTGCCCGGCGCGCCAGGAATTTCAAAGCCGAAGTAAGGTGCATCGCGGGAGATATCCCACTGCTGCAAGCCAGACTCAAACCACTCCTGCATCTTGTTCGCCACTTGCTCTTGCAGCGCGCCAGAGCGCGTCCACGCCTGCAGCATCGCGCTGAAAGAAGGCAGATCAAAGAAGAAGTGCTCTGAATCGCGCAGCACCGGCGTCGCGCCTGAAACCACAGATTTCGGGTCGATCAGCTCGGTTGGGCTATAGGTCGCGCTACATACTTCGCAGTTATCGCCATACTGATCCGGTGACTTACATTTCGGGCAGGTGCCTTTCACGAAACGGTCCGGCAGGAACATGCCTTTCTCAGGATCGTATAGCTGCGAAATGGTGCGGTTCTTGATGAAGCCGTTCTCTTTCAGACGACCATAAATCAGCTCGGACAGCTGACGGTTTTCGTCGCCGTGCGTCGAGTGATAGTTGTCATAGCTGATGTCGAAGCCAGCGAAATCGGTTTCGTGCTCCTGCTTCATCTCCGCGATCATCTGCTCCGGCGCGATGCCCAGCTGCTGCGCTTTCAGCATAATTGGCGTGCCGTGGGCGTCGTCTGCACAGATGAAGTGAACCTGGTTGCCACGCATTCGCTGGTAACGGACCCAAATGTCAGCCTGAATGTGTTCAAGCATGTGACCGAGATGGATTGAACCGTTTGCGTACGGCAGCGCGCACGTTACCAGAATTTTTTTAGTGACTTTAGTCATGATTGCGTAGCGTTCCATTGATGAAAAAAAGCGTCCTAGATGGTAACCGAAGCACCCTCTGGCGTAAACACAGCTGCACTTCCCCGTCACTTTTAGCGCCTATCTGATACTATTGAACAGACACCGCCGCAATCTGGCGTGAAGAATAAACAAGGAGAGGGGATGACTTCACAATCCCAGCAACATCATTCACCTGAAGCGCTGCGAGCATTGGTTATCGGCGTGCTAAGTGACTTTGAACATCCGACGCTGCAACACAACCTGACCACGCTGAAAGCGCTGCGCCACGTCGCGCTGCTGGATGACAAGCTGCATATCGAACTGGTGATGCCGTTCGCGTGGGCCAGCGCCTTTGAAGAGCTGAAAGCGCAAACCAGCGCCGAGCTGCTGCGCCTGACCGATGCCAGCGCCATTGACTGGCGGCTGCGTCATGACATCGCCACGCTTAAGCGGGTGAAAAATCATCCGGGTGCGACCGGTGTGAAGAACATCATCGCCGTCAGTTCAGGCAAAGGTGGCGTGGGTAAATCCAGCACCGCCGTGAATATGGCGCTGGCGCTGATCGCCGAAGGGGCGCGCGTGGGGATTCTCGATGCGGATATTTACGGCCCGTCGATTCCTAACATGCTCGGTACCGAAAACCAGCGTCCAACCTCGCCGGATGGCACGCATATGGCACCGATCATGGCGCACGGTCTGGCAACCAATTCAATTGGTTATCTGGTCACTGACGACAATGCCATGGTGTGGCGCGGCCCAATGGCCAGCAAAGCCCTGATGCAACTGCTCAACGAAACCATGTGGCCGGATCTGGATTATCTGATCCTCGATATGCCGCCAGGCACCGGCGATATTCAGCTGACGCTGGCGCAAAACGTGCCGGTGACTGGCGCGTTAGTGGTTACCACGCCGCAGGACATTGCCTTGATTGATGCACGTAAAGGCATGGTGATGTTCGAGAAGGTCAGCGTGCCAGTGTTGGGCGTGGTTGAGAACATGAGCATGCACATCTGCAGCCAATGCGGACATCACGAGCCGATTTTCGGCACCGGCGGCGCGCAGAAGCTGGTGGAGGATTACAACACACGTTTGCTGGCTCAACTGCCGCTGCACATTACGCTGCGTGAAGACCTGGATGATGGTGAACCTACCGTGGTGCGCCGTCCGGAGAGTGATTTCACTGCGCTCTATCGCCAGTTGGCGGGGCGTGTGGCGGCACAACTCTATTGGCAGGGAGAAATCATCCCTGGCGATATCGCCTTCCGCGCCGTTTAACGTCGTCCATTTCCGCTGGCGCGTTTTGCCAGCGGAAAATGCATCAGCACATATTTTCCCTGCTCGCTCTCGCCAACCGCTTCACGCCGCCAGCCGTGTTTGAGATAGAAATCCAGCGCCACCTGATTTTGTTGCAGGCATTTCAATGCGCCAGTCGAGCTAAATCGCGACTGCACTTTTTCCAGTAACGCGCTGCCTACGCCTTGTCCCTGTGCATTTGGATCGACGTACAGACTATGCAGGAAGTTGTCATTATCCAGCACCGCCGCAAACCCCACGCGATGCCCATCCAGTTCGGCGACCAGCACGGTTTCGCCCAAAATCACTGCATCGAAATCTTCTAACTGCCAATCATCGCCATCCAGCCACGTCCAGTTATGGCGTCGTGCGGCAAGATACAGCGTGCGCAGAAAAGGGCGATCGGCTTCGTCAAAAAAACGGATTTGCACGCAAAAGCTCCATTTGGGGGTGATCTGTTACGTTGCCAGGTGCGCATAAATGCGCACCCTACGAAACCCATACCCGCTAAATCGTAGGGTCGCCATTCATGGCGACCGCCTAATGTCTATTACCCAACGTAAAAGTAGCAGTTTCATCGCAAAAAGATAAAGCCTGTCAGAACCGCAGCCTTTTTGTGTAGAATGCCCGCGCGAGCCGCATGAAAGCTGGCGTCGGCGCTTTGATAGCTTTTGGTTATCTAATTGATAACGTCTGCATATTAGAAGTTGGCCCGAAAATTCTGTAGCCTGCATCACATCTTTTAACGGAGGTCACCATGTCCATCATTAATACCAAGATCAAACCATTTAAAAACGCAGCGTTCAAAAACGGCGAATTCATCGAAGTCACCGAGAAAGACGTTGAAGGTAAATGGAGTGTTTTCTTCTTCTACCCGGCTGACTTCACCTTCGTATGCCCAACCGAACTGGGTGACGTTGCAGACCATCACGAAGAGTTCCAGAAACTGGGTGTAGATATCTACTCTGTTTCTACTGACACGCACTTTACCCACAAAGCCTGGCACGGTTCTTCAGACACCATCGCGAAAATCAAATACGCGATGATCGGCGACCCAACTGGCGCGCTGACCCGTAACTTCGAAATCATGCGCGAAGACGAAGGTCTGGCAGATCGCGGTACTTTCATCGTTGATCCGGAAGGCATCATCCAGGCGATCGAAATCACTGCAGAAGGCATTGGCCGTGACGCATCTGACCTGATCCGTAAAGTGAAAGCAGCACAGTACGTTGCTTCTCACCCAGGTGAAGTTTGCCCGGCAAAATGGAAAGAAGGCGAAGCAACTCTGGCTCCATCACTGGACCTGGTTGGCAAAATCTAAGTCAACACCACGCCATTCGATCTTTCTCAATCGGGTGCTACGGCACCCGATTTTCATGACAGGAACTCACTATGCTCGACACCAATTTAAAAACCCAACTCAAGGCTTACCTTGAGAAACTAACGAAACCGGTTGAGTTGATTGCCACATTGGATGATGGCGCCAAATCCGCAGAGATCCGTTCTCTGTTGGCCGATATCGCGGGCTTGTCAGACAAAGTCAGCTTCCGTGAAGAGAACGATCGTCCGGTTCGTAAACCCTCTTTCCTGATCACTAACCCAGGCAGCCAGAGCGGTCCGCGCTTTGCCGGTTCGCCAATGGGCCACGAATTTACTTCACTGGTTTTAGCTTTGCTGCAAACCGGTGGACACCCTTCGAAAGAAGCGCAGAGCCTGTTGGATCAGGTTGTGGCTTTGGAAGGCGACTTCCACTTCGAAACTTATTACTCACTGTCGTGCCACAACTGTCCTGACGTGGTACAGGCGCTGAACCTGATGGCGGTACTGAACCCGCGCATCAGCCATACCGCGATTGACGGCGGTATGTTCCAGAACGAAATCACCGAACGCAACGTGATGGGCGTGCCAGCGGTGTTCCTCAACGGCAAAGAGTTCGGTCAGGGCCGTCTGAGCCTGGCGGAAATCGTCGGTAAAGTGGACACCAACGCAGAGAAGCGTGCGGCAGAAGAGCTGAACAAACGTGATGCCTACGAAGTGCTGATCGTTGGTAGCGGCCCGGCTGGCGCGGCTGCGGCCATCTACTCTGCACGTAAAGGCATCCGTACTGGCCTGATGGGCGAGCGTTTCGGTGGTCAGGTGCTGGACACCGTAGACATCGAAAACTACATCTCGGTACCGAAAACCGAAGGCGCGAAGCTGGCCGGTTCTCTGCGTGCTCATGTTGATGATTACGACGTCGATGTGATTGATACCCAGAGCGCCATCAAGCTGATTCCGGCGGCGAAAGAGGGCGGTCTGCACGCGATTGAAACCGCATCTGGCGCGGTACTGAAATCCCGCAGCATTATCATTGCTACCGGCGCACGCTGGCGCAACATGGGCGTTCCGGGCGAAGAGCAGTATCGCACCAAGGGCGTAACCTATTGCCCACACTGCGACGGCCCGCTGTTTAAAGGTAAACGCACCGCAGTGATCGGCGGCGGTAACTCAGGCGTGGAAGCGGCTATTGATTTAGCCGGCATTGTTGAGCATGTGACGCTGCTGGAATTTGCCAGCGAAATGCGCGCCGACAAAGTGCTGCAGGACAAACTGCGCAGCCTAAAAAACGTTGACGTGATTCTGAACGCACAAACCACCGAAGTGAAAGGCGACGGCAGCAAAGTTACCAGCCTGACGTACATCGACCGTAATAACCAGACCAGCCACGAAATCGCGCTGAGCGGCATCTTCGTGCAGATTGGTTTGCTGCCGAACACCACCTTCCTTGAAGGTGCGGTAGAGCGCAACAAGATGGGCGAAATCATCATTGATGCCAAGTGCGAAACCAGCCTGAAAGGCGTATTCGCCGCAGGCGACTGCACCACGGTGCCGTACAAGCAGATCATCATCGCCAGCGGTGAAGGCGCGAAAGCCTCACTCAGCGCCTTTGATTATCTGATTCGCACCAAACCGGCTGAATAAGTTTTGCGATAGCCACGCAATAGCCCCGCAACCTGTGTTGCGGGGCTTTTTTTTATCTGCATTTCCATGCGAGTTCAACGCGGCTACACTGCGAATTGGTGATGATGGGCAGGGGAAGCGTGGATGAACAGGCTGTTATTAATATTGCTGTTAATGGTGAGTGTGGCGCAGGCGCAGCGCATTGATCTGTCTCCACAGCTGCAGGCGTGGATTCAGGCGCACCCCAACATCACCTACACCGTTGCCGATCGTTGGCCGCAGGATTATCGCGAAAACGGTAAACCGGTGGGACTAAGCCGCACCATTCTTGATGAAATCAGCGAACGCACCGGACTACATTTCACCTACGTTGCACCTGAAGAGGCGCTCCTCAACCCGCCGATGCTTAACGCGGCTGTCAGTGCGGAGCTGATCTCCCCGCAGGACAAACAGCGCTGGCTGTTTAGCCAATCCTGGATGCAAACCATGCCCATGTTAGTGGGCCGAAAAGAGACGGTGGATATTCGTGGCATTGAACGATTAGACGGCAAGCGGCTCGGGATTGCGCAATCCTCAGAGTATGAACCCTGGATCAGGAAGCACTATCCAGCGATTCAGCTAGTCGATTTCCCCAGCGTTAGCGAAGCGCTGCGCGCCGTTGACGAACGCCAGGTTGATGCGGTGATAGGCTCCGGCTTGATCATTCTGCCGATATTGCAGCGCTTCTACGCAGGCGATTTAGCGGTGACGGGTCAGGTACCCGAAATGGCCAGCGGCATCAATATGGCTATCGATCCCGCTTATCCCGAGTTACGCGACATCATTAATGCCGCCTTTATCACCATCAATGGCGTCGATGCACAAAACATTTTCAAACGCTGGGTCGGCATTGTCGATCTGGGCACGCCGTCAATTGGCGTCATTGTAGAGCACTATCGTTATCAGCTCATCGCCTTTGCCACGTTGCTGATGCTGCTGCTGTTGGCATTGAGCAGCGCGATAAAAGCCCGTCGTCGTGCCCAGGCAAGCGAAAAAAGTAAGTCCGAATTTCTGGCGATTATGAGCCATGAAATCCGCACGCCAATGAACGCCATCATTGCGTCGTTAGAACTTCTGCAACAGCCTGCGACAGCGAAAAAGCAGCAGGAGTATCAGGCGCTGGCGCTCTCTTCATCGCAGGATCTGCTCGAATTACTCAATAACGTGCTGGATCACAGCAAGCTCAGTCAGCAGCAGATTCCGTTGCAGATTGCGCCTTATGAAATCAGCAGCTTACTGGCGGCAATCTGTGACAGCCAGCGGCCTTCAGCCGAGCGTAAAGGCGTGTCACTGGTGTTGGAACTGCAGCCCGTGATCGAAGCATTATGGCTGGATGTAGATGCGCATCGCTTGCGCCAAATTGTGAATAATTTGCTGTCAAATGCGGTTAAGTTCACCGATAGCGGGGCAATTACCCTAAAAGCCGATTGGCAAAGCGAGCCAGGATTACCAGATGCATTAACCCTCGCTGTGGAAGATACCGGCATCGGTATTGCACCCGCCGATCAGCAGCGAATGTTTCAGGCCTGGCAGCAGGCGGAAAGTCGCGGTGCGCGCGTGCGTAGCGGCAGCGGCCTGGGGCTTTATCTGTGCCGCACGCTGGCAAAACGTATGGGCGGAGATTTGACCCTGAGCAGTGAGGAGGGCAAAGGCAGCGTCTTCACCTGTATTTTGCCGCTGAATAAGAGCCATTCGCCGGGCAGTAATGAAGAGCAACAACCGGTGGCAGCGCTTCCCGTTGGTCTCGCGGTGTTAGTGGTTGAAGATCATCCAGCCAATCAGCAAGTGCTGGCTGCTCAGCTAAAACAGCTTAATTGCCATTATGAAATGGTTGAGAGTGCCGAACAGGCTTTACAGCTGCTGGAGGAGGAAAATTACTACGATATCATGCTGTTGGATTGTAATTTACCTGGCAAGGATGGCTATTGGCTGGCACAACAGATCCGTGAGTTTGAAACCGCACAACAGGGTGATCGCACGCCGCTGATCGCGATCTCCGCCGTCAGCAGTCTTGAGCATCGGCAACGCTGTTTAACCAGCGGCATGGATGATGTGTTAGTTAAACCGATTCGATTAGCCGAGCTGGCAGAAAAACTCGGACACTATCAGGCAATTCAGGAACCGGATACGCCGTTGTTAAGTGATGAAGTGAAGGTATGGCTGCAGCAAGATCGGGATAACTTTGTTCATGCCTGTGAACAGCGCGATGTGCCGCACATGATCCATTTTGTACATCGCATTCGCGGCGTTGCACAGATGTACCAGCTGCCAGAGCTGGCTCAGCAAGCAGAAGACATTGAAACGCAACTGCGCCAACAGCCCACGCCAACCGTTCAAACCACCAGAGATTGGCAAACGCTGATTAACAACCTTATGCCTTGAGATAAGGCAATTGAGAGTGCTCTCGTAGAGTGTTTGACGCTTTTTTCATCAAATAGCCTGCCTAATCCTGCTGCATCAGCGCTTTTAGCGCGCAGCAGTTCGTCTTATTAGTCAGGTTATTACGTTATGCGTGCTTTGCTATCAGGCCTGTTGCTTCTGGCTGGCCTGCTACTCTCTTATTCCACTTTCGCTACGCAGATCGCCTTCACCGAGGATGAGCAGCGCTGGATCGCTGCGCATCCGGTTGTTCCTTACCACTTCATCGCCAGTTGGCCGCTCGATTATCAGGAAGAAAACCAACATATTGGCCTGAGTCGCGATTATCTCGACCATGTTAGTGAAATCACCGGCCTGCAATTTGTACTGGCAGAACAGAGCGGGCAGCCGCCTGGGTTAATTTCAGCCATTGCGCCTGAGTTGCTGGCTGAGGATCAACGAGAGGGCTGGCTGTTCAGCGATCGCTGGCTGGCGACCAGCGCTTCGGTTATCACGCATAACAATGGCGCAACCATCCATTCTCTCGATCAGCTGCGCGGTAAACGTGTCGCAGTACGTAGCGGAACGCTGTATGAGAGCTGGCTGAGAGAAAACTGCCCGGACATCCTGCTGTTACCGGTCGATCATATGCGTGAGGTATTTCAGGCGGTTTATGAAGATCGCGCAGATTTGGGCCTCGGTTCCAGTCTGGTGATGCGGCCGCTGCTGTGGCGCTACTATTCCCACAAGCTGGCGATTGCCGGCCAGATACCCGAATTAGCCGCCAGCTTAACCATGGGCGTTTCTGCCGCAGATCCGCAGCTGCTGAGCATCATCAATAAAGCACTAAGTGCCGTACCCGCCGCCGATGCCAACGAGATGTTTAGCCGTTGGGTAGGTGACATGCGCCTCGGTTATCCATCGATGGGCGTAATTTTTTCCCTTTATCATTGGGAAATCTTCACCTTCTGCTTTTTAGTGTTGTTGCTGGGTTGGCTGCTGCAGCGCGCCATTATGCATCGCCGTCGCGCCACTGCCAGCGAGGAGCGCAAAACGCAATTTCTCGCCATGATGAGCCATGAAATTCGCACGCCGATGAATGCGATGATTGCCTCGCTGGAGCTAATGAAGCGCACCGAGAATGCACATCAGCAGGAGCAATATCTGGCGCTGGCCTCCTCTTCGGCGCGCAGTTTGCTCGATCTGCTTAACGATATTCTCGACCACAGCAAACTCTCCGCAGAGTGCATTGTGATTGATAGCCAGCCCTTCGATCTCAGTGAGCTGATCAATACTATTTGCGATAGCTACCGGCCAATGCTGGCGGAGAAAGGGCTGAATCTGGTGATCACCATTGATGAACCGCTTAAGAAGCAGTGGATGATGGGCGATCCCCATCGCCTGAGGCAAATCATCAACAATCTGCTCTCCAACGCGATTAAATTCACTCATCAAGGTGCCATTTCGTTGGCGCTGGATGCAGAATTTTTTGCCGATAATACCTGCATGATTGCGCTGGCTGTGGCGGATACCGGCATTGGCATTGCACCCGAAGCGCAAAAAACCTTGTTTGATGCCTGGACGCAAGTCGATGACGGAGCCGATCGCCGCTATGGCGGCAGCGGCTTAGGTTTATGGATCTCTCAGCAGTTGGTCACGCTGATGCGCGGAGCATTGAGCTGTCAAAGCCTGCCGGGCGAGGGCAGCACCTTTACCCTGAAAGTGCCGTTAGGCCTGTGTGCAGAAAAATCCCCGCTGATTGAACCTGCGTTACCGCGTTTCACTGCGGACACGATGATTTTACTGGTGGAAGATCATCCAGCCGCGCAGCGGACTTTGCAGGCGCAGCTTGCCACGCTCGGTTGTCAGGTCGAGCTGGCGGAAAATGGCCAGCAAGCTCTGGCGCTGTTAGAAGAGGAGAATTACTACGATGTGATTCTGCTGGACGTCAACTTACCGGACATCAGCGGTTACGACATCGCCAGGCTTTTGCGCGAACTTGAGTGCGAGCGCGGCATCGAAGCCACGCCGGTGGTAGCGATTTCTGCCATGAGTGACGATGCTCATCTTGAGCAGTGCGAGGCCAGCGGTTTTGATGCCGTGCTCAGTAAGCCGATTATCCTCACCGCACTGGCCGGTTGTTTACGTCGCTGGTGTCATCTGGCGGCAGCGAACAGCACAGGTGAAAAGGTCGTGGAAAAAGCTGATCAGCAGGAATTGCAAGCGTGGCTGGAGGAAGATGTTAGCGGATTCAATCACGCCTGTGATGCAATGGACACGCGACTTATGCAGCACCATGTGCACCGTCTGCGCGGCACTGCACAAATCTTTCAGATGAATAACCTGGCGCAGTTGGCGGGAACCATCGAAAGCCAACTGCGCGCAGGTGCTACCGTAAGTGAAGAGCTTGCCCGCCAGTGGTGGGATTCGCTTAGATGTGAAGTGACTTCAGCAATTCGTCCTTGATAATAAACAGTTCATGATCGGCCTTTAGTCCCAGCTTGCGCATGGCGCTCTGTTTCTGACCGCTGATAGTTTTCAAACTGCGGTTAAACTTCTCTGCGATGTCAGTCACCGTCATCCCGGCGAGAAAACAGCGAATCACTTCCTGCTCCTTCGGTGACAGCGCCGACAAACTCACCGCCTGGCGCACATTGGCTTCGCTGTAGTTGCCGCTGATCAGCACTTCGCCATGCCGCTGTTGGTTGGCCAGTTCCTGTGCCATCTGCGGTTCGATAAAGGTGCGTCCGCGGCTCACTTCCAGCGCGGCGTTTTGAATCTCTTCAAACGGCCGATTTTTCCCGATAAAGCCTTTGGCGCCACCGCGCAGTGCTAGCGCCACCGTAGCCGGATTGTAATGGGCGGAAACCACCAGCACCGCGACGTCTGGATGTAAACGCGTCAAGGTTTTAATCAGATTCAGGCCATCAACATCGGCCGGCGCCAACTCATAATCAGCAATCACCACATCGACCTTGGTGGTTTTAATGCAGTTCAGCAACTCCTTGCTGCTGGTAAAGGTTCCCACTACATCGAAGTCGGGATTTTCCCGCAGTACATCACTGAGCCCGCGCAACACCAGGAAGTGATCATCCAGCAGGGCGATAGAGACGTTTTTACGACGGAATGTTTTCATCCACAAACACTCTTGCTTATCAATAGGGGGTGAGAATCAGTGTACTGTATTTTTGTCTGCTGTATGACGTAACCGTCACTTTACGCGCGACCTGTCAAGGTGACAGCGGCCGGAAATTACCGCGCTTAATCGGCAATGTCATCTTTTTTGTTCTGTAATTGACGCCAGATACCAGAAAATTCCAGATGAGGCTAAATTATCGCCTTGAACAAGGGTTAACGGGGGAAATAATCATTCACATCGCATAGGTGGACGTGAGGCTATATTTTTTTGAGAGTGCTCTCGTAGCGTTAAATTATGACGCTGAGTACTCTAATACCTGAATGTTACGTCTCTTCAAACACAATCTGTATCGTTATCAATTGAAAGTAAATGATTTACTCCAGTGGCGTAGCCACACAGGAGTGGGCTGATTATGTCTAAATTATTTCAATTAATTGTCCGGCAGGTATTGGCTGATAAATGATAACGTGAGCGCCGTACAGGGCGAGCTCAATAATGTTCGCCTAAAAAATAAATGCGCCAGCAGGTTGAAGTGAGAGGCTTAATTTGCCCCCTATCGACTGGAATTCTATTTATTATGCAATTTTCAGGATGTTTTAAGTTGGGTATAGCCATCGGGAGTGTATTAATGCTCACGGGCTGTTTGTCGCTGCCTGATGCTAATGCCTCGTATCACGCGGAAACCAGCCTGGCCGCTCAGCCCACCAACCAGCAACTTAGCCTCACTCGTTGCCAATCTGAGGTTTCTGCGCTCGCACAATACGACGATATACGTTTTCAGCACCAGCACGATACGCTCAATAGCTTGATGGATCGTAGCGCCAAATACTTGCTCACGCGCCCACAACTCGCCGCCGACATGCAGGCCACGCTGGATAGCGTTTATCAAGCTGAGCTGGCCAAGCGTTGTCAGCAAATTCACAGCGAGCTGTTCCGCGCCATGCTGGCTCAGGCGGATGGGGAGTG
Source organism: Pantoea sp. CTOTU49201 (assembly GCF_032054795.1). Lineage (NCBI taxonomy): Bacteria > Pseudomonadati > Pseudomonadota > Gammaproteobacteria > Enterobacterales > Erwiniaceae > Pantoea > Pantoea sp. CTOTU49201. Next base: position 1,132 of record NZ_DAMBSA010000080.1, on the reverse strand, counting down.
ATGTGACGATGAAAGCCTATTTCCCTTTATTAGCTGTTTGCACCCTGCTGAGCGGTTGTATTCAGCACACGCAGCCACATCCGCCAGTAGACACAGAATCCTTTGCTCAACCGCGTTTACTCAGCGACTTCAATCAGCAGATGGCGACAACGCGCCAGCAGGCCGAAGCCGGTGAACGTCAGGCGCAGCAACAGTATGGCGGCTGGCTGGCGTCGGCTGGTCAACGTGAGGCGGCGCAACCGCTGCTGACAGCCGCCGCCGAAAGCGGTGAGCCGCAGGCGCAGTATCAACTCGGCAAATTGCTTATCGAACATCAACCTGGCGACGGCAAACAGTGGCTGCAACGCGCCGCCGAGCAGGGCAACAGCGCCGCCGCACAGCAGTTGGCACGCTACCATCGCAGCGGTAATCCGTTGGTGCAGGATAAGCAGCAGGCCTTTAACTGGCTGTTACAGGCTGCACAGCAAGGCGATGCACAGGCACAAAATGATGTCGGCGCGGCATACAGTCGCGGTAACGGCGTGAAAAAAGATGCCGTGCGCGCGGCGCAGTGGTATCGCAAAGCGGCCGAGCAGGGCAATGCACTGGCTCAGTTCAATCTGGCCGGTGCTTATCAAGCTGGAGAAGGCGTCAAAGCCCAGCCGCTTGAGGCTTACGCCTGGTACAACGTCGCGGTGCAAAACAGTCAGGATCCTCATCTGACGCAGATCGCCGAACAGATGAAACTTCGCATGTACGCCAGCGCGACGCGCAGCGGCAAAGCCGCGCAGGCGCGCCAGCTGGCGCAGAAATTTACCCAGCAGTATGTCAAACCGTACAAGGAAGCACTGCCATGAAACCGTTATTTACCCGCTCGCTGATCGGCCTGGCAGTGGCTGCAACCTTGTGGTCATCCGCCAGCCAGGCGGCGCCAGCGCTGACCGGTTACAGCTCAGATCACACCATTCCTTATTCGCTGTTCGATGAAACCGAAGCAGTGAAGCCGTGGGTGAAAGCGCCGCCGCCGAAGAAAAAGCCGCTGCGTCCAGCCACCACCACGAATGTGGAGCAGACGAAAAAGTTGCAGGCGCTGGAGCAGTCGCTGAATGAACAGCAGCGCATTAATAAAGAGTTGCTGGCTGGGCATCAGGTG
>NZ_DAMBSA010000079.1:7898-14119 GCF_032054795.1 Pantoea sp. CTOTU49201 | reverse complement strand
AGGGGCTGGCAAAGAAGTGCAGTATGGAGCTTTAAGCGCTTAGAAAACAACAGCAAAAAAATGCCCGTCAGATAAGCCTGACGGGCATGCATCATAGTGAAAAATGATTACGCAGCAACAATTTGCTTGATGGCGTCTTTTGCATCGTTAGCCGCTTTGGTCGCCACTTCTGGACCATAAGCGATGCCTTCTGCGAACACGAAGTTCACGTCAGTGATACCGATGAAGCCGAGGAACAGTTTCACGTATGGGGTCAGCAGATCGCTGGCCGTATCTTTGTGGATACCGCCACGGCTGGAAAGGATCACCGCACGTTTGCCGGTTACCAGACCTTCCGGGCCTGCTTCGGTGTAACGGAAGGTCACGCCAGCGCGGGCAATCAGGTCGAAGTAGTTTTTCAACTGCGTTGGGATGTTGAAGTTGTACATTGGCGCGGCGATAACCACGGTGTCATGGGCTTGCAGTTCAGCAATCAGCTCATCGGAGAGAGACAGCGCTTCTTGCTGACGTGGAGACAGCGGAGCGTCGGATGGACGCAGTGCGCCAACCAGCTCACCATCCAGCACCGGAATCGGCTGCGCGGCTAAATCACGCACGGTAACCGATTCACCTTTAGCGCGTGCTTCGTCAGCGTAGAAGTCAGCCAGTTGATTTGACTGAGAGTAACCAGCGAGGATGCTTGATTTCAGAACTAAAACTTTGCTCATGGTATTTTCCTGTGCGTTACGCGGTTGGCTTACCGCTCAATGCTTTACACTGTACGGAGTTAGCCCGCGAGGTAAAAGCGCAATATTTCGAGATCTATGTTCGAAATAATTGAATAACCTCGCACGTCCCGTTCAGGCAGGTGTTCCAAATTGTGCTATGATGCCGACCATTAATTGCTTGAATCCGCCGGGAAATCATCTGCCCGCTGCAACAACAGGTACGCATCGCTATGTCATCATCCGACTCTTCACCTTTAGCCTCCCTTTGGCCGCGGCTCGATAATCTGACGCTGCGCGACAGTCAACGTCTGCGGCGTCGATTGCTCGGCGCTGCCAAGGTGAAAAATCCTTCGGCGCAGCAGGGCATTATGGCTGAACTGGAGCCGGAATTTGTCGCGGCGGAGCAGCGCCTTGCGCAGCGCACGGCGGCGACACCACGCATCACTTTCCCGGACAACCTGCCGGTCAGTCAGAAGCAGCAGGACATTGCCGATGCGATCAGTCAGCATCAAGTGGTGATCGTCGCGGGTGAAACCGGATCGGGTAAAACCACGCAGCTGCCAAAAATCTGCCTGGCGCTGGGACGCGGAGTAAAAGGGCTGATTGGTCACACGCAACCGCGTCGTCTGGCGGCGCGCACCGTGGCGAACCGCATTGCCGATGAGCTGGAAACCTCGCTCGGCGGCACCATCGGTTACAAGGTGCGCTTCAACGATCAGGTGAGCGAAACCACCCAGGTTAAGCTGATGACCGACGGTATCCTGCTGGCGGAAATCCAGCAGGATCGCCTGTTGCTGCAGTACGACACCATCATTATCGATGAAGCGCACGAACGCAGTCTGAACATCGATTTCCTGCTTGGCTATCTGCGTGAACTGTTGCCGCGTCGTCCCGACTTAAAAGTCATCATCACGTCAGCTACCATCGATCCGCAACGCTTCTCACGCCATTTCCATAATGCGCCGGTGATTGAAGTTTCCGGCCGGACTTATCCGGTGGAAGTGCGATATCGTCCGATGGTCGAGGACGCTGACGATACCGACCGCGATCAGCTGCAGGCGATTTTTGATGCGGTCGATGAGCTGGGACAAGAGAGCCGCGGCGATATCCTGATCTTTATGAGCGGCGAGCGCGAAATCCGCGATACCGCCGATGCGCTGATGAAGCGCGATATTGCACACACCGAGATTCTGCCGCTGTATGCGCGCCTGTCGAACGCCGAGCAAAATCGCGTGTTCCAGTCGCACAGCGGACGCCGCATCGTGCTGGCAACCAACGTAGCAGAAACCTCGCTAACCGTGCCTGGCATCAAATACGTTATCGATCCCGGCACCGCACGTATCAGCCGCTACAGCTTCCGCACCAAAGTGCAGCGCCTGCCAATTGAGCCGATTTCGCAGGCGTCCGCCAATCAACGTAAAGGGCGCTGCGGGCGCGTTTCGGAAGGTATCTGTATTCGCCTTTATTCCGAGGATGATTTCCTCAGCCGCCCGGAATTTACCGATCCCGAAATTCTGCGCACCAATCTCGCCTCGGTCATTTTACAGATGACCGCGCTGGGGCTGGGCGATATTGCTGCCTTCCCGTTTGTCGAAGCGCCGGACAAGCGCAATATTCAGGATGGTGTGCGCCTGCTGGAAGAGCTTGGTGCTATAACGCTGAGTGAAGACGAAACCTACAAGCTGACGCCATCAGGTCGCCAGCTTGCCCAGCTGCCGGTTGATCCGCGTATGGCACGTATGGTGCTGGAGGCGCAAAAATTTGGCTGCGTGCGCGAAGCGATGATTATCACCGCTGCGCTATCGATTCAGGATCCACGTGAGCGTCCCGCTGATAAAAAGCAGGCATCTGACGAAAAACATCGTCGTTTTGAGGATAAAGAGTCTGATTTCCTCGCCTTCGTGAATCTGTGGAATTACCTGCAGGAGCAGCAAAAAGCGCTCTCCAGCAATCACTTCCGCCGCTTGTGTAAAACCGAATTTCTTAACTATCTGCGCGTGCGTGAATGGCAGGATATCTACACCCAGCTGCGTCAGGTGGTGCGGGAACAAGGTATGCCGGTCAACAGCGAACCTGCGCCGTATCGTGAAGTGCACTGCGCTTTGCTCACAGGCTTGCTGTCGCATATTGGTCAGAAAGATAACGACAAGCAGGAGTTTACCGGCGCTCGCAACGCGCGCTTCGCCATCTTCCCCGGTTCCGGGCTGTTTAAGAAGCCGCCGAAGTGGACCATGGTGGCGGAGCTGGTGGAAACCAGCCGTTTGTGGGGGCGCGTTGCCGCACGTATCGATCCGGAATGGATCGAACCGCTGGCGCAGCATCTGATTAAACGCAGCTACAGCGAACCGCACTGGGAAAAAGCGCAGGGCGCGGTGATGGCGACGGAGAAAGTGACGCTTTACGGCCTGGCGATTGTGCAGGCGCGTAAGGTCAATTACAGCCGCATCGATCCTCAGCTGAGCCGCGAGCTGTTTATCCGTCATGCGCTGGTGGAGGGCGATTGGCAGACGCGTCACGCGTTCTTCCGCAATAACCTGAAACTGCGTAACGAAATTGAAGATCTGGAACACAAATCGCGTCGTCGCGACATTCTGGTCGATGACGAAACGCTGTTCGCTTTCTACGATCGCCGCATCGGCAGCGATGTGGTGTCTGCGCGCCATTTCGATGCATGGTGGAAGCAAGCCAGCAAAGAGAATCCGGACCTGCTGAGCTTTGATAAGCAGATGCTGATCAAAGATGGCGCGGACAAAGTCAGCCAGCTCGATTACCCCAACTTCTGGCATCAGGGCAACCTGAAACTCAAGCTGAGCTATCAGTTTGAACCGGGCGCGGATGCCGATGGCGTGACGGTGCATATTCCGCTGCCGCTGCTGAATCAAATCGAAGAGACCGGTTTCGAGTGGCAGATTCCTGGCGTGCGCCGCGAATTGGTTATCGCGCTGATCAAATCGCTGCCCAAGCCGGTGCGCCGTAATCTGGTACCCGCGCCGAACTACGCCGAAGCGTTTCTCGGTCGCGTCACCGCGCTGGAACTGCCGTTGCTGGATGCGCTGGAACGCGAATTCCGCCGCATGACCGGCGTGACCATTGACCATGAAGCCTGGCAGTGGGATCAGGTGCCCGATCACCTGAAAATGACTTTCCGTGTGGTAGACGAGCACAACCGTAAGCTGCAGGAAGGCAAAAATCTGCATCAGCTGCGGCTGCTGCTGAAAGGCAAAGTGCAGGAAACGCTGTCAAAAGTGGCGGACGATGGCCTCGAGCAGAGCGGTTTGCACATCTGGAGCTTTGGCGATTTGCCGCAAAGCTACGAGCAGAAGCGCGGCAGTTATCAGGTCAAAGCCTGGCCGGCGCTGGTGGATGAAAAGGACAGCGTAGCGATTCGCCTGTTCGATAACGAGGTGGAACAGCAGAAAATGATGTGGCGCGGCCAGCGTCGCCTGCTGCTGCTCAACATCCCGTCGCCGACCAAGTATCTGCATGAGAAGTTGCCGAACAAAGCCAAACTTGGTTTGTACTTCAATCCGTACGGCAAAGTGCTGGAACTGATCGATGATTGCATCGCCTGCGGCGTAGATAAGCTGATGGCGGAGGCCGGCGGCCCGGCGTGGCAACAGGAAAACTTCGAACAGCTGCGCGACAAAGTGCGTGCTGATTTGAATGAAACCGTGGTCACCATCGCCAAGCAGGTCGAACAGATTCTGACCTGCGTGTTCAATATCAACAAGTTCCTTAAGGGACGCGTAGATATGTCGCTGGCGTTGGCGTTAGGCGATATCAAAGCGCAGCTGAATGGCCTGGTGTATCGCGGCTTCGTCACCGGCAACGGCTGGTCGCGTCTCGGTGATACGTTGCGCTATCTGCAAGGTATTGAGCGCCGACTCGAGAAACTGCCGGTGGATCCACACAGCGATCGTGCGCGCATGCTGAAAGTGCAGGCGGTGGAGCAAGCCTGGCAGACGTGGCGGAATAAATTGCCGCCGCAGCGTCAGGATGATGCCGAAGTACAGGCGATTCGCTGGATGCTGGAGGAGTTGCGGATTAGTTATTTCGCGCAGCAGCTAGGCACGCCTTATCCGATTTCGGATAAGCGTATTCTGCAGGCGATGGAGCAGTTGAGTTAATCAAGAGAGTGATGTGATGGAGGTCGCCATGAATGGCGACCCTACGTGATTATTGCGCTAATTCTTCAAGCTTATCTTTAAAGGACGGCACCGCAATCGCGCGGTTATCGGCACGATAACGATCGGCCGGCGCGGGTGCCGAACTCTGTACCGCAATCAACTGCCACTCATCACCGTTCTTCAACAGCAGCGGCGAACCGCTGTCGCCTGGCAAGGTATCGCACTGGTGCGACAGCACTGCGCGCTGCGCCCAACCGGTCACCAGACAATCGCTGTGCGAATAGAGCGTATCCAGATGATCGGCCGGATATCCGGCTTGCGTTACTTTGCGTTGGGTGGTTTTCAAGGCGGCGGTTAAATCGCCACGCGAACCCTCAAACAACGGAATCGGCACAATACCGGACGGCGGATTATGCAAGATGACCAACCCATAATCGTATGGCGCGGCGCCCGGCGGCACGATCCAGCCTTCGCCGTCGGCCTGCAACCGGCGCGCTAAAGAGGGTTCAACGCGCGCATCAATATCATGAATCTCGTAACGCCAGCCTTTAGCGCTGGCCATAAAACGCAGCGCCACTGGCTTATCAAATTTGCCGGGCGGAGCCAATAAACAGTGTCCGGCGGTCAACGCCAGATGGGCAGAAATCAGGGTGGCGGTGCAGAGGTTACCGCTTTCGGTCTCTAACTGACCGATGGCATCCCAGGGCGCGGCGCTCACGTCGCTAATCGCCTGGCGATGATCTTTGCCAAAGAACAACGTTTTGATGTCTTCCGGGCTAGGCCCATCTTCATCATCGGCATGTGCTGTGTGGTTAAAACTGAAAAGTCCAACAAGTAACAGGATAGCCAGGCGCATAGATCTCTCAATGGCGAGAATAAGTAGAAGTTGTTGTCATCACGCTTGAGCGATAACTATAGTCGGTGAGCGGTGAAAAAGGGAGAAATATTGGAGTAATCAGCACGCTACAACGACTAGATAAAAAAGCTGGCTGCAACTATGCCACAGAGGATCATCACAATCAGAATAATTTCGAAGCGATAGCGACGCACCATTTTTCGCTACTCCAGTAAATAAACACCCGGCATAACCGGGTGTTTTCAATCATCAATACGGTGTTGGCGCTAAGCGAATCTTATTTAGCTGCTTTTTTCACTTTGTGATGCTTTTTAGCTGCCTGAGCTTTCTGCGCAGCTGGTTTAGTTACTTTTTTGTGGTGCTTTTTAGCAGCCTGAGCTTTCTGTGCAGCTGGCTTGGTTGCTTTGTGGTGCTTTTTAGCAGCCTGGGCTTTCTGTGCAGCTGGTTTGGTTGCTTTTTTGTGGTGCTTTTTAGCGGCCTGGGCTTTCTGTGCAGCTGGCTTGGTTGCTTTTTTGTGATGCTTTTTAGCGG
>NZ_DAMBSA010000079.1:0-7798 GCF_032054795.1 Pantoea sp. CTOTU49201 | reverse complement strand
GCCTGGGCTTTCTGTGCAGCTGGCTTGGTTGCTTTTTTGTGATGCTTTTTAGCGGCCTGAGCTTTCTGTGCAGCTGGCGCTTTCTTCTCTACTTTCTTGTGTTTCTTAGCAGCCTGCGCTTTCTGAGCAGCTGGTTTTTTGTGGTGAGCCATTTTGTGTTTAACTGGCGCAGCAGTTGTGGTTGCAGCAGCAGCTGGAGCAGCAGTTGTTTCAGCAGCGAAAGCAACAGAAGACATACCCATAGCAGCGGCGATCACCAGTGCAAATAATTTTTTCATTGCAAAATCCTCGAACTATTTTTTCATGTGTAGCCCACTGCGGGGCCGGTGAAAACACTATATGAAAAACAATTCAGGCTTTCCGTGAGGCATTGGTATCGGCGTGTAACGGATTGTACAAAGTGGGGTAAAGGAAGTGAAAAGGGCGGCCGCATGGGCCGCCGCGCAGTTTACTCAGACAGATAACGTTGTTCAAGGTGCTGACGGAAATAGTGCGGATTCAGCGCTTCGCCGGTGGCATTGATCAGCAGTTGCTGCGTCGGGAAACGGCTGCCGTGCTGCCAGATGTTCTGCTGTAACCAGTCAAACACCGGCTGCAAATCACCTTGTTGGATCAGCGTTTCGACCTGCGGAATCGCACGCTTCACCGCCTGGAACAGCTGGGCCGCGTACATCGCGCCCAATGTGTAGGTTGGGAAATAGCCAAACGCGCCGTCGGTCCAGTGAATATCCTGCATGCAGCCGTCGCGATAATTACCGCGTGTATCAATGCCCAACGATTGCTGCATCTTCTCGTCCCACAGCGCCGGGATATCATCCACTTCAATCTCGCCCTCAATCAGCGCGCGCTCGATCTCGTAACGTAAGATCACATGCGCCGGATAGCTCAACTCATCGGCGTCGACGCGAATAAAGCCCGGCTTCACGCGCTGTGTCTGACGGATAAAGTTGTTTAACTCCAGCGCAGGCTGATCGCCCATCAGCGCCACCACCTGCGGATGTATATGCTGCAGGAAGGCTTTACTGCGCCCCAGCTGCATCTCCATAAACAGGCTTTGAGATTCATGAATCGCGGTAGAACGCGCCTGTGCCACTGGCTGACCGCGCCACTGTTTTGGCAAATTCTGCTCGTAACGCGCATGGCCGGTTTCATGGATCACGCCCATCATGGCGCTGAGGAAGTCGTTCTCGTTGTAACGCGTGGTAATGCGCACATCTTCCGGCACGCCGCCGCAGAATGGATGCGCACTCACATCTAACCGGCCGTGATTGAAATCGAAGCCCAGCGTTTTCATCACGCTCAGGCCCAGCTGTTTCTGTGATTCAATGGCAAACGGACCCACCGGCTGCGCGATCGGCGTTTGCTGCTGCTTCGCCACTGCTTTTTGCAACAGGTCGGGTAGCCAGCTTTTCAAATCGCCAAAGGTTTGATCCAGCTGCGCGCTGGTCATGCCCGGCTCAAATACATCCAGCAGCGCGTCGTAACGCGATACGCCGAGCGCATCGGCACGCAGCTGCGCCTCTTCACGGCTCAGCTTCACCACTTCTTTCAGATTGGCAGAGAAACCTTGCCAGTCGTTCGCTGGACGCTGCTGACGCCAGGCGTGCTCACAGCGTGAACCGGCCAGCGACTTGGCTTCCACCAGTGACGCAGGCAGCAGCGTGGCTTGCTGCCAGGCGCGCTGCATCTCGCTCAGGTTAACCTGCTCGACATCATTCAGAGATTCCTGCTGCGCGGCATCAAACAGCCCGCCGAGGCGTTTATCGGTCAGCACTTCGTGCATGAACACGCTCAGTTCGGCCATCGCTTCACCGCGTGCCTGGCTGCCGCCCGGCGGCATGGTGGTTTGCATATCGACACCGGCAATGGCGCCTAAATGGCCAAAGCGGGAGAGACGCTGAAAAGTGCGGCTAAGTTCTTGATAAGCTGAAGTCACGTAAAAAGCTCCTTATGACGGTAAGCGTGGCGCAATGTCCCGCAAGGGTAGATCAACCGGCCAGCAAAAGCGAACGCTGGCGCCGCCGAGCGGGCTGCTCTCAATCGAGACATTTCCCTGCATCGCCAGCGCAATAGAGTGGACGATCGCCAGACCCAAACCACAGCCGCCGGTGGCGCGATCGCGGCTTGGATCGAGGCGAACAAAAGGTTCAAACACGCGGGCGCGCTCTTCCTGCGGAATGCCCGGACCGTCGTCTTCCACCTGCAAACAGCCCAGCGCGCCATCAAACCATAAGCTGACGCGCAAGCGCTGTTGCGCATAGCGCAGGGCGTTGTTCACCAGATTATCCAGTACGCGCTCCATCAGGCGCGTATCGGCGCTGCCGACGTTCTCCAGCTGCGGGATATCCAGCGCAATCTGCGTCTGCGGGTTCATGGTTTGCACATCTTCGATATGCACACGCAGCCATTGCGCCAGATCGAAGGATTGCAGATGGAGATCAACGCGTGGGCGATCGAGGCGCGCATACGTCAGCAACTCCTCAATCAAACTCTCCAGCTGACCCACATCGCGGTTCAGCGCGGCGGATTCCGCATCGGTAAGGTTATCGCTCATCTCTAGCCGGTAACGCAGCCGCACCAGCGGCGTACGCAACTCGTGCGCGATGCCGTCAATCAGCTGTTTCTTACTGGCAACCAGCGTGTTGATGTTCTCCGCCATCTGATTAAACGCCACGCCAAGACTGTGCAGGCTGGAGGTGCTTTCAAAATGAGTGCGCACATCGAGTTCGCCACGGCCAAAACGCTCGGCGGCTTTCTCCAGCCGTTGCATCTCTTGCCAGTGCGGACGTAGCCAGATAAATACCGGCAGCGCCAGCGACATACCAATAAACGCCAGCAGCGCAATATCGAGAATGCGCATCTGGTGCAGATAGAAAAGGTAGGGGATCGGGCCGACGGAAAGCACGTAATGGCTGCGCGGAATATGCTGTAAAAAGGTGTACTGATCGTCAATCGCCACGATTTCGCCGGCGCGCAGGCGCTTCATGTCGGCGTCACCCAGTTGATATTTGCTCATCGGCTCAATATTCAGATCAAACGACAGATCGAGATCGAGGCTGCGAATGGTTTTGCTCCAGTCGCGCGGCGGGATCTCGCGCAGTTCGCTGCGCATCAAAAACAGCGAACTGGCCATCAAATCGTTCATCGACTGGCGTCCGGCGCGTTCGGCGGTGAATTTGTACACCAGCCCAACCAGCAACGTCATCACCAGAAAACAGACGAACAGCAGCAAATAGAACTGAATAAAGAGCTTTCTCATGCGGAACGGGTATCCCAGGCCTGCGGCGCGAACAGATAGCCTTTGTTGCGGATGGTTTTGATGCGGAACGGCTCGGTGGCGCTGTCGTACAGTTTTTTGCGCAGGCGAGAAATCGCCACATCAATGCTGCGATCCATGCCATCGTAGGTGACGCCGCGCAGGGTTTTCAGCAGCGCATCGCGATTGAGGATTTGCCCGGCATGATTCGCCAGTTCCCACAGCAGATCAAAATCGGCGGTAGACAGTACAATATTCTCCTCAAACAGCGTCACCTGACGATTGAGCGAATCGATGGTCAGTGAACCGAAACGCAGCACGCGCTGCGAGCTTTGAATGGCGGGCGTGACTTCCGGCTGACCGACGTGCGCCTGACGCAGATGCAAACGCAGGCGCGCCAGCAACACCGCTGGCGGCGTGGTTTTGAGGATGTAATCGTTAGCGCCCATTTCCAGCGACAGAATATGGTTCATGTCGCTGTCGAGCGAGGTGAGCAAGACAATCGGACCTTGCCAGCTGGCACGCAGATCGCGGCACAATGTCATGCCATCCTTGCCGGGTAACATGATATCCAGCATCACTAAATCGGGATCGTGCAGGGCGATGGTGGCTTCAGCGCGGTCACCGCGCGTTTCAACAATAACTTCAATATCGTGGCGGCCAAGGTAAGCGGCGATCAATTCGCCTACTTCTGGCTCATCTTCCACATAGACGATTTTGTTCATAATTCACTGTGACGGATGAGAATGCCAGCAGCATAGCTTTTCCTGGTCCTGAGCTCTACGTTACCGCACGAAATATCCCTGCGTTACTGGTATGTATACCGTGAAATGTGCCATCATTAGCGGCGCGTTGTAGCGCAAGGTTCGGAACCGTAACGAAAAATAGGAGGAGTGCGAGAGTGTCTGATAAAGAGCTGGCTTCAGCCGGATACAGTGATCGCATCTGCTTCAATTACAGTGATTTTCTCTCCGCTTCCTGCAAAAAACGCTGGAGTTTTGTCGATGCCATTTATGGCGTGATGCCTATTTTTGGCATGGTGACGCGTAAATCGGCGCATAACCTTCAGGCCAGCGACGATCATCTCAAAGAATTAGCATTACAAATCATTTCAACGCAGGTGAGCGACGAGATTAATATCGCGCGCCTCATCACGTTGGCCGAGCAACAGCACATCAGCCGCTTTGATATTCAGCTGCCATATCCGCTGTCAGCCGAGCAGCTTGACGCTATTCATCAGGAATACCGTAAACCGCTCAATCTGACACAGCAGGATGACCTGCTGTGCGTTTCCATTCCCGTTCAGCCGCACTAATTCGTTAGCTGCCACATGGCGGGCAGTGACGCCGCAATCAGCAACACAATCGCAATGCGCTCCAGCTGTGACAACACCTTGTCGCCACGGCCGCCGCGTCGTGCGTAAAGGAACAGCAGCAATCCGGGCGCATAAAGTACCACTGAAAGCAGCAGATGCAAGGGACCCGACGCATACAGCAGCCAGATGCCATACGCGCTGGCACCAATCCCGGTAAACATCGCCCAGGGTTTGTTCTGCCCGCGCACCACTTTAATCAGATACAGACCGACCAGCAGATAGGGCACTAAAATCATTTCTGAAGCGATGGTCAGCAGCGTGTTGTAATCCGCGCCGGTTAAGGCGATCAAAATCAGGCAAACCTGCACGCTGCCATTGGTCAGCCATAACGAAGCAGAAGGCGAGTTGTGGCGATTCTGACGCGCGATGCTGCGTGGGAAAGCACCTTGTTGCGCGGCGAGGAACGGCACTTCAGCGGCCATTATCGTCCAGCTCAGATAAGCGCCACACACTGAAATAATCAATCCGACCGCAATCACCGCATCGCCCCAATGACCCAGCAGATGCTTCATCAAACCGGCCATGGAAGGATTGCGCATCTGTGCCAGTTCGGCTCGCGGAATCACGCCTAACGACAGCAGCGTAACCAGCAAATAGACCAACAGCGCGGCCAGCACCGCCATCAGCGTAGCGCGTCCGACATCCTGCTTATTTCGCGCTCGCGCTGAAACTACCACCGCGCCTTCCACACCAATAAACACCCACAAGGTGATCAGCATGGTTTGCTTCACCTGCTGCCACAGCGGCTGACCGAGCTCGACACCGCTGAAATCAAAGCGGAAGCGATCGTAGTTGAATGCCAGCAGCGCCAGCACCACAAATAGCAGCAGCGGCACCAGCTTTCCCAGCGTTGCCAGCAAATTAATGCTGGCCGCAGTTTGCACGCCGCGCAGCACCAGGCAATGCACCAGCCACAGCAGCACCGATGCGCCAAGCATTGCTTGCCACGTATTGCCATCGCCAAACACCACGCGATCCGGCGTGTCGGTAAAGAAACTCAATGCCGAGAAGACAATCACCAGATATGAGACGTTGGCGATTACCGCACAGAGCCAATATCCCCACGCCGAGCAGAAGCCCATCAGTTCGCCAAATCCGGCGCGCGCATAGGTAAAGATGCCGCCATCCAACTCGGGTTTTAACCGTGTCAGTAATAGCATGGCAAGCGACAGGAAGATGATGCCAACGCCGGTGATCAGCCAGCCGATCAGCAGCGCCGCCGGGCCGGCAACTGCCGCCATGTTTTGCGGCAGGCTGAACACGCCAGCGCCCAGCATTGAGCTGAGTACCAACGCGGTGAGCGCACTAAGACCTAATTTTTTATCCAAAACGCCCATCCTAAGCAGCAGAGTATGCTGGTTGGTGGCGATTCCGCTGGAGTCTCGCGTGGCAGTTAGCCAACTTTGAAACGGAATCCCCTAAAAACAGGCGGCAGATTTTACGGAGTGCAAAGGGGGAAGGCAATGCAAGACTATGCAAATCTGCGCACAGATTATGCAGTCAGTATGAAGGAGATTTTGAAAAGGGCGACGGACGCCGCCCTTAATCGGAATTACTTGAACAGATCCGCAGTGACGGTCAGGTTGCCGCCGCTCTGGTTCTGCCATTGACGCGTGATGTGATAGTACTTAGCGCCTTTTTCTACGGCACGTTTACCAACCGCTTCAGAGACTTCGGTCGGAGTACCGAAGTGATCGGAGAAAGTGATGGTGTCAAACGGCTGCATCTGCGCTGCGGTAATCGCATTCACTTCCTGCACGCTGCGGCCATCGGCGGTTTTAACCGTGTAACGTTGGCCAGTTGAGCTCTGGGTTTCGAAGAAACGGCCTACGTTACGGCTTGGCGTCTCGGAAGAGGCCACGCCAGGAATCGCCACTTTAGTTGCGGCGGCGCCGCCAGCGGCCAGTGCTGCTTTACCGGCTTCAGAATCCGCTGGGATCGAATCAGAGGTGTTCTGAACTTTACGCTCAGGCGCATCTGCCTTGTAAACATAGGCGGTTACGTACTGGTTGCCGCCGTTGTTGGCATCAACCTGACGCACAATAAAGAAGGATGCGGCACCTTTATTTTTGGCTGCCTTGGCAATCGCTTCATTAACATCTGGCTGGCTTGAGAAGAAACCATTAACCGATACGGTATCGTACGGCTCAAGGCGATACGCTTCTGCTTTCGGCAACTCTTTCACGCCGGAGAAGCTACGATATTTGGTGGAGTCATCTGCTTTAGGTGCGTTGGCTTTATACAAATCAGCCGTTACGCGCCAGTTACCGCCGTTGCCGTTGGTATCATTGATGCCCTGTACATAGAAAGAGTCAGCGCCTTTAGCATCAGCCTCTTTGGAGATGGCATCAGTTGCATCGCCAATCGCATTGAAACGGCCGCTGATATTAATACGTTCGAATGGTTTCAACGCGGCCGCTTGCTCTGGCGTTAACTCTTTAGCAGCAAACGCATTTGCCGCCAGCAGTGATAACAAGGTTGACGCCAGAATGGTGTTCTTCAGCTTCATAAAAATGATCCTTCGCCTTACGCAAAATGAGTACGAAAACGTGCTGGACTCTTGATGTATAACAGATTAGCCGCTGATTATTGCATGTAATAATCGGCCTGTCTCAGCCAATTTAAGCGCATAACATTGACAATCTCTGCCATTTATTCATCGACCTGTCATTGACTTCTGTTACGGCTCTTTTTTGCACAGATAACCACTTATTCTGGTAACACTTAGTGCCATAATAGTTATCGCATTGTTAAATAAAGGTTTTTAATAATACTTAATTCGACATGACACGATTTTGCGCAGCAGAATATTTTTTAATAAACATCAAATGCAGTAGCAAAACGTGGCATTCAATCTTTGCGTCTGAATATTTGTGTGAATGTCATAAGTAGGCGTTATCGCTGTGGATCACTCTTCATATTTTCAGTAGGTTATAAAGACTTTGTTACATTGTGCATTTTGCTCATAAAAAGCTGAAACACTGTTTCGGCTTTTGAGCTTTTTGCCACTTACAGAACCTCATCCTTTAATTGTTGAAAGGAAACAGTATGTTAATTGGGATACCCAAAGAACGGTTAGCCAATGAGTCGCGCGTGGCCGCCACGCCAAAGACCGTTGAGCAACTGATCAAGCTGGGATTTAGCGTCACCGTTGAACAGAGCGCAGG
>NZ_DAMBSA010000078.1:0-14172 GCF_032054795.1 Pantoea sp. CTOTU49201 | reverse complement strand
GATTGGTCGCGGCAAGAAAGCGGCGCTGTATGCCACGCCGTTGATGCTGTGTGTGGCGGTGGTTGAACTCTCTGACGTGATGTTCGCCTTTGACTCCGTGCCGGCGATTATCGCGGTAAGCCGTGAACCGCTGATCGTGTATAGCGCCATGATGTTCGCCATCCTCGGCTTGCGTACGCTGTACTTCGTACTTGAAGCATTGAAACAGTATCTGGTTCACCTCGAGAAAGCCGTTATCGTGCTGCTGTTCTTCATCGCGGTGAAACTGGGTCTGAATGCTACCGATCATATCTGGCATCACGGCTACAGCATCTCTGCTAGCGCCAGCCTGTTTGTGGTACTCGGCGTGTTGGCTGTTGGTATCGTACTCAGCGTGATGTTCCCTGGTAAACCCGAGGAAAAAGAAGAGAGCTGATCTTCTGCCAGTAATGTGTCTGAAAAATCATTAACCAAGAGGTAATTACAATGAGCGTTTCTCTTTCTAAAGGCGGTAACGTTTCGCTGAGCAAAGCGGCACCAACCATGAAAAACGTCCTCGTTGGCCTTGGCTGGGATGCACGTTCCACCGATGGTCAGGACTTTGACCTTGATGCGTCAGCGTTCTTGCTGTCCGCCAGCGGCAAAGTCCGTGGCGATGCTGACTTCATTTTCTATAACAACCTGGTCTCTTCCGACGGTTCTGTTTCGCACACCGGTGACAACCGTACCGGTGCAGGCGATGGCGATGATGAGTCGCTGAAAATCAAACTGGATCTGATTCCAGCCGACGTCGACAAGATCGTGTTTGTGGTTACCATCCATGATGCGCAGACCCGTCGTCAGAGCTTTGGTCAGGTTTCCGGCGCGTTTATCCGCCTGGTGAACGATGACGATCGCAGTGAAGTGGCGCGTTACGATTTGACCGAAGATGCCTCCACCGAAACCGCGATGCTGTTTGGTGAGCTGTACCGTAACGGTACCGAGTGGAAATTCCGCGCGGTAGGCCAGGGTTATGCTGGCGGCCTCGCCTCGGTGTGTGCTCAGTACGGTATCAACGCATCTTAATTAACACGGGCAGCCACGCGCTGCCCGCATCATCCAATTAAAAGCAGGAGCTTTAAAATGGCAGTTTCTCTGGTAAAAGGCGGTAACGTTTCCCTGACTAAAGAAGCACCAACCATGAATGTTGCCATGGCGGGTCTGGGTTGGGATGCACGTGTAACAGATGGTCAGGACTTTGACCTCGATGCGTCAGTGTTTATGGTCGGTGACGACGGTAAAGTGCTGAGCGATGCCAGCTTCATCTTCTTCAACAACAAGCAGAGCGCTTGTGGTTCCGTTGAGCATCAGGGCGATAACCGCACCGGCGCCGGCGATGGCGATGACGAGCAGGTTAAAATCACCTTGTCTAAAGTACCGGCTGACGTGAAGAAGCTGGTCTTCGCGGTCACCATTTATGATGCAGAAGCGCGTAAGCAGAACTTCGGCATGGTGAGCAACAGCTTCATGCGTATCTTCAACAATGACAACGGCGCTGAAATCGCCCGTTTCGACCTGTCTGAAGATGCATCTACCGAAACCGCGATGGTGTTCGGTGAGCTGTATCGCAACGGTACTGAGTGGAAATTCAAAGCGGTTGGTCAGGGATTTGCAGGCGGCTTGTCAGCGCTGGCTTCGCAGCACGGCGTGAGCGTCTGATTTAAAGCATTGCTAACAAAGCCCCGGCTGGTCCGGGGCTTTTTGCTATTTAAATCGGTCGCCATGAATAGCGCCCCTACGGATCCAGACGCAGCATGCGCAGTTTTTCCATTGGCACGCGGCGTTTTTTCCACGTTGGATGGAAATGACGCCAGTGTGGATCCTGCGCGGCGGCCAGTAACTCAAAATCACCGCGCGTATCGCCCCAGGCGCGCAGGTGATAGTTATGCAGCGGGCCGTAGACGCTTTCCAGTCGCTTAACCTTTTGCCCGCAGCGGCAGTTATGACCGGTAATCTTTCCGGTAAGAATGCCGTCCACCACTTCTAATTGGGTGCCGATCAGGTTGATGCCCAGACGCTCGGCGAACGGTTCTAATACCATCGCAGGCGAGGCGGAACAGATGGTGACTTCCGCGCTGGAGTTCACTTCAGCGGCAACCGCTAACAGTCCGGCTGGACGCATCAGCTTATTCCAATTGGCCGCGCAGAACAGTTGCGCCTGCTGGCGAATCCATTTCTCCTCAACGCCGGTTAAAAAGGTGTGAATCAACACTTCTTTTAACTCATCACGCGTTAGCTTTTTACGCATGCAGCGCAGCGTTGGCAGCGCCAGGCGGGCAATTTTGCGTGCGAAGGCACGTTTGCCAAAGCTGAAGCGCAGAAAGGGGATAAAGCTGTCGTGAATGGTCAGCGTGCCGTCGAAATCGAATACTGACAGAACCTGATTTTCACGCGCTAAGGAGGATTCCATGGACATGTTGTTCTCTTTTGTCGCAAGCCGTAATCAATGCAACGATGATAGCAAATGGCGGGACGATATTCTCATGCGGGAATGCGGCTACCGATAAACGGTAGCCGTTTGAAACGCTTATTCGCGGATTTTGCCCTCTTCCTCGCGGGTTTTACCCTCCTCGATAAACTCTTCGTCGATCTCTTCGGAGTTCTCACGGTTATCGCGACCGGAGAGCAGATTCCAGCAGGCAATAAACAGTGCAGCGATCAGCGGACCAATCACAAAGCCGTTGATGCCGTACACTTCCATGCCGCCCAGCGTGGAGATCAGGATCAGATAGTCCGGCATTTTGGTGTCTTTACCGACCAGCAGCGGACGCAGGATGTTATCCACCAGACCAACCACCACCACGAAGAAGCCAATCAGGAACAGGGCTTTCCAGATGGCGCTGGTGGCGAAGAAGAAGATGGTTGCCGGTACCCAAACAATCGCGGACCCGACTGCCGGAATCAGCGACAGGAACGCCATCAAGGTGCCCCACAGCAAACTGCCGTCAATGCCGGTGATCCAGAAGGCGATGCCGCCCAGCACACCTTGCACTACCGCAACCACCACCGTGCCTTTGACCGTGGCACGTGAAACAGCTGCGAACTTCATCATCAGATGATGTTTCACGTAGGTTGAAAGCGGCAGCGCTTCCAGAATCAAATTCACCAGCCAGGCGCCATCTTTCAACAGGAAGAACAGCAGATACAGCATCACGCCAAAGCCAACGGTAAAGGTGAAGGTCCCTTTGCCGATCAGGAACACGCTGCCCGCCATGTACTGGCCGCCTTTCAGCGCAAAACCAGAGAGCTTCTGCTGAATCTCCTGCGCGTTGTTCAGGTTGTTATCGGCGAGATAATTACGCGCCCACGATGGCAGATGTTGCAGCAGATCGGCAAACACCGACGGGAACTGCGCGGAGTTGTTCTGCAGCTTGGTGTACACCGTGTTGACTTCAACCACCATCGAAGAGGTGATCAGCGCCAGCGGCGTGAACACAATCAGGCAGATAATCAGCAACGTGGCAAACGCAGCAAGACCGTTACGATCGCCCATTTTACGGCGCAACAGCGACTTCAGTGGATGGAAGATCACCGCCAAAATCGCGGCCCAGAAAATGGCAGAAAAATACGGTGTCAGCACATCAAAAAAGGCGTAGGTGACAATCGCCAAAATAACGATAAAGAAGCCTAAATTAAGTCCTTTAATACGCATTACAGTGTCTCGTTAGTAGATAAGGCGATTGAACTATAGAACGCCTTTCGGGGAATGTAATGTTTTTAGGTCAGATGGTTCGCTTAAGCGCCTGACGAGAGCAGACAAACGATGTCCCGATTTGTCCGCCTGATGTCTGTTCACTGGCTGGTGCTGCGGCATTATTACGGTGATGATGGCGGCTGAAACTCACCGGAGGAAATCATGCTGGAACTACGTCCTAACTGCGAATGCTGCGATAAAGATCTGCCGCCGGAGTCGCTTGATGCACGCATCTGTTCGTTTGAATGCACCTTCTGTGTTGACTGCGCGGAAGGCGCGTTGGCGCAGCGCTGCCCTAATTGCAGCGGTGAACTGGTGCGTCGACCGATTCGTCCTGCTGCAGCGTTAGCGCGTCATCCCGCATCGACCACGCGACATTTATCGGCGTCAGCGACCCGCTGAATCAACTCAGTGAGCTGTGATTCGGCAAACACTTTAATGCCGTGCTGACGCAGCAATTCAGCTGCGACGCCGTGACCGGACCGCTGCTGGCCGCTAAAGCTGCCGTCATAGATGCGCTGGCTGCCGCAGGTTGGGCTGCCATCGGTGAGCAGGGCAAAGCGACAGCGCGCGTCTTGCGCCGCACGCAGCGCTAGCCATGCCGCCAGCACGTAATGTTGTGTGACATCGCGGCCATCCGATTCAAGGATGCGCGCCACGCCGGTTAATACCTGTTCTGCGCTGCCGCCGTGAATTTCTGCGGGTAAACGTGGCGTATTTAAGCCCGCAGCCAGTTCAGGGCAATGGATGACCAGACGTTGTTCGCTGCGCCAGCGCGCTAAGGTGTCGGAGATAAGTTTCTTGTCGCTGCCGTTATAGCGCACCGCGTATCCCATCAGGCAAGCACTGACTAATATTCTTTCCATGTAAACGTTTTCCTTAAATAACGACGCTGTCGAAATCACAGTATTAACGTGTTGCGCAACAGAGAATATATTAAGCGCGATATTAATCACTGGTGTGAATTAATGGGGCAGGTAAAGGATTGTATCGTAATAATGGCGGGTGAATGATGAATTACACTGAACTCTGATCGCATAATGTAGCATCATAAGCGGGGTATTGGTAAAAAGTCATTGATTTTATATCTTATTTTTACTAATGCATGTTGCATTAATGTTTCTATTTGGCGACCGTATTTATGTCGCGCTGAATCTGGTCAGAGCACAGACCTTATTTGCCCTGAAACAACGTTTCGCAAAATATTATTTCTTCTTGTCGGTTAATTTTTAAGTATTTTTCTGAAAAGTAGCCCTTTTCAAAAGAACTTTTCAATTTTAAATGGTATTGTTTACCGGCAATGCTAGTGATGTGGCGTTGTGTGCTTCAGTTTTACCCTCACTTTTGCAGGGTTTACCCCTTTATGCAATTTATGGAAATTGAATTATCCTCCCGATCCTTGCGATCGGGTTTTTCTTTATATTCCCCGCTTTCTCCCCAATAAACGCGCATACGTCCGTTCGATCCAGTTAATGTCAGAAAATACGCAATCGTTAAGAAAGTGATAAGTTGACGTAATTTCCTGTAAGTATCCGGTTTTTAAGAGTTTTGGAAATGCTTTTCTGTCTCCATTTAATCAATAGTAATGCTCAACGGCACAGCAACCGCCGTTATCCTTGGAGGCAACACCATGAAAAAAACAACACTGAGTCTTATTGCGTCATTTATTGCATGCAGCACCCTGTTTTCTAGCGTCTCTTGGGCAGACGGCCCAGGTGACCAGCGCTGGCAGTCGCACGGCGGCGACCAGCATCAGGACCATGGACGCGGCCCGGATCATGGCGGCGACCGCGGACCGGATCGCGGTGATAATCACGACCGTGGCCACGATCACGATCGCGGACCTGGTCCGGATCGTCACGACCATTATGCTGACCATCGGATGCCGGAAGGGCATCGTGGCGGCGATCGCTTCGCCTGGGGCGGCCATGACTTCCGTCGCGGCTATCCGGCACCGCCGGAGTTTCGTGGTCCGCACTATCGCGTAGATGACTGGCGCGACCGTGGTCTGTATGAGCCACCGCGCGGTGAACATTGGGCTTACATCGATGGTAATTACGTGCTGGTGGCCGCAGCAACCGGCATCATCACCGCGATTCTGCTCAACGGCGCCTTCAAATAATCTTCCCCAGCGGATGGCTTCGGCCATCCGTGTTTCTCTCCGCTTTATCCGCTCACCAGGTTATTCTCTCTACGACCCGTTTTTCCTTTCGATACGTTAAGGAGTGATGATGACCGTGGTAAAAATGGTGGCGGTGGATAAAGACGGCACCTTTCTCGACGACAATAAACAGTACAACCGCGCGCGTTTTAACGCCTGCTATCAGGAAATGAAGCAGCGCGGCATCAAATTTGTGGTAGCCAGCGGCAACCAGTATTACCAACTCAAATCCTTCTTCCCTGAGATAGCCAGCGAAATTGCCTTCGTGGCGGAGAACGGCGCGTGGATTATCGATCGTGATGAAGAGTTATTCTGCGGCGAGTTCTCCCGTCAGGATATTGATGCGGTGCTGGATACGCTGCACAACGGTAATTATCCCGAACTGCGCTACATCCTGTGCGGACGCGACAGCGCCTACTACTTCGAAGGCCTCGATGAAAAGTGGCTGGTGAAAATGCGTCACTACTGCCATCGCCTGAAGGCGATTCGCAGCCTCGATGACGTGGCGGGCGATAAGCTGTTCAAGTTCGCGCTGAATCTGTCGGATGATTACGTGGAACCGCTGATGGCGGACATTGAGCGTTTGCATCAGGGAGCGGCGGCGGCCACGTCCAGCGGTCACGGATCGGTGGATCTGATTGTGCCAGGCAACCACAAAGGTCACGGCCTCGATCTGCTGGGCAAACGCTGGGGCATCGAACGCAGTGAAATTCTGGTGTTTGGCGATGGCGGTAACGATCTCGAAATGCTGCAGCAGTCTGGCTTCAGTTTTGCCATGGCGAATGCACCGCAGAAGGTCAAAGAGGCGGCGCGCTTTGAAGCACCGAGTAATAACGACGAGGGCGTTTTACAGGTGATTGAGCAGATGCTGGCCGGCAAACCGCCGTTTGTCATCTGATCGTCATTTATAGCTGAATTTATTCTTTGCCTTGCCGATATTCGATTGTGACGGAACGCACAATTCGCCGCTGAGCGGCACTTCTTATCTCAATCGTTAATGCAGTCGGTTAGAAAGGATAAATTATGTTGCCAACCCGTTTGGCTACCCGCATGACGCTGGGTGGCCTGCTATTACTGTGCGTCACAACCGCCGTGGTGTTCTCCGTTCTGTTGTTGCGCGGCCAACCGCGCGTCATCGAAGCCAGCCATACGTTGATTGAGCAGGCCGGTAGCAATCTGGTCAGCCAATTAAATCAGCAGCTGGTGCGCATTGAAGGCGAAGCCGTCAGCATGGCGCGCCTTGCCGAAGTGTTGCCGCACGATGCCACGCTGTGGCAGCAAAGTTTCCCGCAAATCATCAATAGCAGCGGCAATAAAACCATTGCCGGTGGTGGCGTGTGGCCGGAACCCGATGCTTTTAGCGCCGGTGTGCAGCGTCGCAGCTTCTTCTGGGCGCGGCAGAGTGATGGCGCGCTGGCCTATTCCGATGACTACAACCTGCCTGCGGGCAACGGTTATCAACAGGAAAGCTGGTACAGCGCGGTGCGCAATGGACCACGCGATCGTTGCGGCTGGTCGGAGGTTTATCAGGATCCGGTATCCGGCGTGAAAATGGTGACCTGCAGCGTGCCGTACGCGGCGGGCGATCGTTTTGCCGGTGTCGCGACGCTGGATGTGCAACTGGATAATCTTGCGGGCTTTATGCAGCAGAAAGGGCAGGTGACTGGCGGTTATGCCTTTGCGCTCGATAGCGCGGGCAATCTGCTCTATTACCCAGGCCAGGATCTAAAATCGCTCACCACCTTAAGCAGCCTGGCGGAAAAATCCAGCTGGCTGGCGGCGCTGGCCGCACGTATCGCTCAGTTAAAAGGCGATGGCAAGGTGTTGCAGCTGTCGGATTTCAATGACGACTACTTGCACACCAGCGCGCAGGTCACGCTGTTCCGCATGCCCGGTACCGGTTGGGTGATTGGCCTGGTGACACCTGAAAGTGCGGTTAGTGGCCTGGCACGTACCATGATGCGTGACATCTTTACCTTCCTGATCCCAGCGATGATCGTGCTGCTGCTGTTAGCCTGGGCGTTTACCCAACGCATTGGTCAGCGCCTGAAAGCCACGCATGCGGCGCTGGATGAGATTGCCAATGGCGATGGCGATTTAACCCGCCGCCTGACCAAAAGTGGACGCGATGAGCTGGCGGATATCGCCGGTGCGTTCAACAGCTTTGTCGATAAGATCGCCGGCGTGATTACTCGCGTGCAGGGCAGCGGCGAAACGGTGGCGGCCAATGCGTCAGGATTGGCGCACAGTAACACCGCGCTGACAGAGAAAATTGCCGAACAGGCCGCAGCGCTTGAGCAGAGCGCGGCGGCGATGGAGCAGCTCAACGCGACCGTGCAGCAAAACGCCGAAAATACCCGACTGGCTGATGCCGCCGCCGAACAGACCGCGCAGATTGCCCGCAGCAGCAGCGACGTGATGGGCGAAGTGGTAAGCACCATGGGCGCTATCCAATCCTCATCGCGCCGCGTGGCGGAAATTCTGACGGTGATCGATAGCATCGCGTTTCAAACCAACATCCTTGCGCTGAATGCGGCGGTGGAAGCGGCGCGCGCCGGTGAGCAGGGACGCGGTTTTGCCGTGGTGGCATCGGAAGTGCGCGCTTTAGCTCAGCGCAGCGCCACGGCGGCGCAGGAGATTAAAGCGCTGATTGCCGATTCCGACAGCAACGTATTGGCTGGCAGTAAGCTGGTGGAAGGTGCGGGTCAGCAGCTTTCGCAACTGGTTACTGACGTGCATAAAGTGAAGCAGGTGGTAAGCGAGATGCGCGTGGCAGGTGATGAGCAGAGCAAAGGTATCGCGGAGGTGACGCTGGCGGTATCGCAGATGGAGCGCGGTATTCAGCAAAACCTAATGCTGGTGACGCAAACCGCCGAAAATACTCAGGCGCTGCGTGATGAAGCAGCGCAGCTGGCGCAAGAGATCGCGATGTTTAAAGTGGCTGAGCGTTAATTTCCATATGTATGCAGGTGCGCATGAATGTGCACCCTACGAAAAATGCGCCAATTCATTGTAGGGTCGCCATTTATGGTGACCGAAAAACGCTTAACTGACGAGCATGAGGGCAGCGTTGGCTGCCCGTTATCATTTAGACGATGCGCCAGGCGGCGGCGATCATCTCGGTTAACGTGGGTGCATCGTAGCTGACCCAACCGTTTTTGCTGTTGGCGCGCGACACAATCCAGTCGACGTCTGTGGCTGACAGCGTTGGGCCATCTAACCAGAACGGCACGATCGCCTGCTGCTGGATCCAGGCTTTCAACGCCAATGCTGGCGGCGCGGGATCGTCCGGCAGCAGCTGTTGGCCGAGCTGCGCCATCAAACGTTGCTGCTCAACATGCTCGGTTTCCGCCAGCACGTCGAGGAACGGGAACAATAAGCGGCCGCACACTTCGCCGTGATGGAACGGCTTGATTGCTCCCAACTCTCCGGCAATGCCGTGGATCACGCCCAATCCGGCGCTGCTCAGACACGCGCCTCCCAACCACGACGCCATCATCATCGCTTCTCGCGCGGCATCGCCACGCTCGTCGTCACGATTTAAATCTGGCCACGCTTGGAAGAACAGTCGCAACCCATTGAGCGCGGTTTGCTGAGTAAACAAATTACCTTTGCGCGACAGATAGGCTTCGAATAAATGGGTGAAGGCATCGATGGCGCAGGTTGCCAGCACGCTGTCGGGCGCACCTTTTAGCAGATCCGGATCGAGAATCGCTACCTGCGGCACAAAGACCGGATGGCGCAGCGAGGCTTTGACCTGAATATGCTGCTGATCGGTCACCACCGCGTTCTGCGTGGCTTCGCTGCCGGTGCCCGCCGTGGTAGGAATGGCGATCAGCGGCAGAGTCACCGCTTGCACCGGCGTATCACCGACTTTTTCCAGATAGCGTGCGGTATTCAGCGGATGCTGCATCATCGCGCTGAAGGCTTTGGCCGCATCCAGCACGCTGCCGCCGCCAATCGCTACCACGCGATCAACATGACCGCGCCAGCGCCGCACCCAACCATCAATTTCATCCGGCGAGGCTTCATGGCTGACGATTTCGTAACCGATGATCTGATCGTTGAGCGCGGAACCCAGGCGCGCCCAGGCTGGACCGTTAAGGAATGAGCGGCCGCAAAACAACAGCGTCGGCTGGGTATTGGCCGCCAGCAGCGGAATCAGCTGGTCAATGCTGCCGCGACCAAACAGGGTTTGTTGATTACTGTACAACTCGATCAGATTCTCACTCACCTGCATGTCCTTCTTGTTTGGCGTAAAGACCTTAGTGTAACCAAAAGCCGTGACACTCCCGCTGCAAACATTCTGATAACGCGCCGGCAAAAAGTTGATCACCTTCGCAAAACAGAAATTCCGCCGCTGCGCCAGGTGCTTTGTACGCAATGTTACCCTTAACATGATACCCGTAACATTGCTCAGCAGGATGTTTTCCTGCGGCGCACGCTGTTGATTCTCATGTCCTCTGGGATAACCAAAATAAACCGCTGCCGGTGATTCACCGCGCGCAAAAGTGGAGAAAAATTATGCCATTACTCTATGTGGCGATTGGCGTAGCGTTACTGCTGCTGCTGATGATTCGTTTCAAACTGAACGGATTTATCGCGCTGATTCTGGTGGCGCTGGCCGTAGGCATGATGCAGGGCATGCCGGTCAACAAAGTTATCGTATCGATTAAAACCGGTGTCGGCGGCACCTTGGGCAGCCTTGCGCTGATCATGGGCTTCGGCGCGATGCTGGGTAAACTGCTGGCGGATTGCGGCGGGGCGCAGCGCATCGCCACCACGTTAATCGCTAAGTTCGGCGAGAAGCACATTCAGTGGGCGCTGGTGCTGACCGGCTTTACCGTCGGCTTTGCGCTGTTCTACGAAGTGGGCTTTGTGCTGATGCTGCCGCTGGTGTTCAGCATCGCTGCTTCCGCACGTGTGCCATTGTTGTACGTCGGTGTGCCGATGGCGGCCGCACTTTCCGTTACGCACGGTTTCCTGCCACCGCATCCGGGCCCAACCGCGATCGCCACGCTGTTCAACGCCGATATGGGTAAAACGCTGCTGTACGGAACACTGCTGGGAATTCCAACCGTTATTCTTGCCGGTCCAGTTTATGCGCGCTTCCTGAAAGGCATTGATAAGCCGATCCCGGAAGGCTTGTGGAACCCGAAAACCTTTACTGAAGCTGAGATGCCTGGCTTTGGCGTCAGCGTTTGGACGGCGTTGGTGCCGGTGGTGCTGATGGCTCTGCGCGCGGTGGCGGAGATGTTGCTGCCGAAAGGTCATGTGTTGTTGCCGTATGCCGAGTTCTTTGGCGACCCAATCATGGCAACCTTGATTGCGGTGCTGATTGCCATCTTCACTTTCGGTCTGAACCGTGGCCGCAGCATGGATGAAGTGATGGGCACCATCACCGATTCGATCAAGATCATCGCCATGATGCTGTTAGTGATTGGCGGTGGCGGGGCGTTCAAACAGGTGCTGGTGGATAGCGGCGTCGATAAATATATCGCCAGCATGATGCATGAAACCAACCTGTCGCCAATCTTCATGGCGTGGTCGATTGCCGCCGTGCTGCGTATTGCGCTGGGCTCCGCGACCGTGGCGGCGATTACGGCAGGCGGGATTGTCGCACCGTTGATTGTCACCAGCGGCGCCAGCCCGGAACTGATGGTGATTGCGGTCGGATCCGGCAGCGTGATTTTCTCTCACGTCAACGATCCGGGCTTCTGGCTGTTTAAGGAGTATTTCAACCTGACCATCGGCGAAACCTTCCGTTCCTGGTCGGCGCTGGAAACCATCATTTCAGTTTGCGGTTTGGTGGGGTGTTTACTGCTTGCCAGCGTCATCTAAGCATCAAGGCTGAGGCATCGCGCCTCAGCCGCGTGCGGTTTACTGCGTTAAGGCGCGGAAGGCCGCGAGTTCCTCTTGCGGCATACCTGCCTGTAACGCCGCGTCACAGATTTGCTCCCAGCTATTGCTATCGAGTGGAATGCCATCCCGTTCACGTGCCACGCGGTTCTGCTCTTCCCACTCGCCGGGCACCTGAATCGGTGCATCTCCACTTTGCGGCGACTGTTTCACCCAATCGAGGAATGATTCTGCTTCTTCCTGCATCGCGGGCGCATCAAACGCATCCGGATTAACGATGATGGTGGTCATGCAGTTGAAAATGGCATCGTGGCTGGTAACCAGCGTGCCATCATGCGTGGTGCGGCCGCCCGACAGCGCGCCGCCGAGGATTTCGCACATGGTTGCCAGCGCATAGCCTTTGTGCAGACCAAACGGCATCAGCGAACCATACGGCGCCTGATGCATCACGCCCGGTTCGGTGGTCGGCTGGCCTTGATGATCAATCAGATAACCTGGCGCGACCTGCTGCTCTTTGTTCCACGCCACCCGCGTTTTACCAAAGGCGATGCCGCTGGTGGCGAAATCGAGCAGCAGCGGTTTGGCATTGCGACGCGGGAAAATGGCGCAGAAAGGATTGGTGCCGAAACGACGATCGCTACCGTTGAAAGGCGCCACCATGGGATCGCCCATCACGTTGACGAAGTGAAACGAGACAAAACCGGCGGCTGCACACTGTTCCGCCCAATGGCCGATGCGACCAATGTGGTGCGAATGGTGTAAACCAACCGCTGCAATGCCGAGTTTGGCGGCGCGCTCAATGCCAAGCTGCATCGCCTCAAACGCCGCGACCTGGCCAAAGCCATTGTGACCATGCAGCGTCAACACCGCACCGGCGTCTTTTGCCACGCTGGCATGTTGGTTCAGCTGCAGAAAACCCTGCGCCAGCGATTTCATGTAGCTCGGAATCATGCCAACGCCGTGTGAATCGTGACCCGCCAGATTTGCAGCCACCAAATGATCAGCGACCAGGCGCGCTTCTTCGGCGCTGCTGCCAGCATGTGACCAAATGGCTTGAACAAACTGATGAAGGTGGAAAGGGGGAATAAGATGCAGCGTACTCACGCGGTTAATCTCCTTATCATGAACGATATTGCATCCTGCGACGAAACCAGTAATAACCGCAAGTCAGCGATAAAAAAGTAAAGGGCCACAATGTGTGGCCCAAAAACTTAGTGCGGCTGTTCAAAGCCCGCTTTGACCATTTGATCACGTAACGCGCGGGTAATTTCTCGGTTCCCGCCGGTGACCGGATAAATGACATTGTTGATGACATCGTCAAGATAATGCTCTTCAAACTCCTGCATGGTGAGTTGCGTGCCACCTTCATCATTTATCGCAATACTGCCGCTGATGTGGTTGCCGTAATCCTTTGCCTTAAGGCTGTAACGCCCCATGCTGGTATTAATCGTGCTCATAAGAATCTCCTTGTTACGTAGGCATTGATAACAATTGAGGCCTCTTCAGGCGAAGTAAGTTTAGCCTGTAGATAGGCGCTGAGTGCGGCAACAAGGGGAAGGAAAAGCGAATGCTGCGACCCATCTCGCAGAAAATAATCTGCGCCAGACGAAACGAGAACATAGGGCTGTGACCACGCTCGCAGCGCCCAGCGAAAGCAGAATGATCATCTATACTGGTTAACAGACACGTTATTTTTCATACTTGAAGGAGCGAACAATGAAAATAATTCTGTGGGTCATCGCCATCATCTTCATCGTTGGATTACTGACAATTACAGGCGTCTTTAAACTGATTTTCTGACAACGACAGGCACCTGCGGGTGCCTGAATTTTTATTCAGCATAGGATTTTTCGCTGTCTTTACAGGACGAGACAGGCAGAATGAGATCGTGCAGATTTAGCGGTTTCTGACATCGTGCGCAGCAGGCGCCATGATGATTTGTCGAATCGACCTTTTCGCAGTCGGATAACGTGTAAAAAAATTTAGCGCAACCGCAGCGGCTACAACGAATAGTCATGTCAGTTTTTTCCCCATCTCCGTCCTGGAGTATCGAGATTTATCTTATTCGTCTGATGAGTTCAATTGATAAATTTTATTAACTTATTCCGTATGTGAATTGTTTGCGCTAAGTCTCTGAAAGCTATCTTGTTGCATGTCGTTATCATTACAACAGGTTTGCACTTTATGTACATTCCGCGGTAATGCCTATCCGTTTATCTGACGTTTCAATTACGCGTCCTGCTTGAGGTAAAATTCGTCAATATCCAAGAATTTGCCTGGAGAGATTAAGCGCATTTTTTACTATTATCCTGGCAATTACGTTAGGCACTCGTCGTACAGGAAGCTGAAAAATCTGCCTTCGGATAATGAATTTTTCAGCATGACATAACAGGAAATTACGTTGTGAATCGGCACTTTTCTGCAGCTTTGCTAGGCTGCA
>NZ_DAMBSA010000077.1:0-14646 GCF_032054795.1 Pantoea sp. CTOTU49201 | reverse complement strand
TTGTTTTTGGTCTGGAATGTAAACCATAAATAAAAGAAAAGCCGCACAGGGCGCGGATCCCTGTGCGGCTGAATTCCAGACATTTGCTGGCTAAACGTTACGCGTCACGCCACCATCAACACGAATATTCTGAGCGGTAATATAGGCCGCACCGGGCGATGCCAGGAAGGCGATGGTTGCTGCCACTTCTGCAGAAGTGCCGTAGCGCTGTAATGGCACGCTGTCGCGACGTTCATCGGTTTTCGGCAAGCTGTCGATCCAGCCAGGCAGCACATTGTTGATGCGAATGTTATCGGCCGCGTAAGTATCGGCGAAGATTTTGGTGAAGGATGCCAGCCCGGCACGGAACACCGCTGAGGTTGGGAACATATCGGTTGGCTCGAACGTCCAGGCGGATGAGATGTTGATAATGCTGCCGCCGCCTTGTTTCTGCATAATTGGCGTGACCAGACGCGTGGCGCGCACCACATTCAAAAAGTAGGTTTCCATGCCGAGCTGCCACTGCTCGTCGGTTAATTCCAGAATCGGCGCGCGCGGACCATGACCGGCGCTATTCACCAGCACATCAATGCGTCCCCAGCGCGCCAACGTTTGATCCACCAGCTTCTGCAGATCTTCAACGGATTGATTGGAACCCGTCACGCCCAAGCCACCCAGCCGCTCCGCCAGCGCTTCACCTTTGCCGGATGAAGAGAGGATCGCCACTTTAAAGCCGTCGCTCGCCAGTTTCTCCGCTGCTGCTGCACCCATGCCGCTGCCACCGGCGACGATTACTGCCACTTTTTCTACTGTCATCATTGATCTTCCTGCTAATTAAAAATCGATTAAATCCAGTATAAAAGGTAATTTCGGCAGCAGAGAGTCAGTCTGTTTGCCAATTGACGATAGGAAAACTACAGGATGAGCCAGGGATTTAGCGAGCTGCCGCCGCTTAATGCGTTAAAAGTGTTTGAAACGGTGACGCGCCATTTGAATTTTCGCCTGGCGGCGGAAGAGTTAGGCGTGACGCAGGGCGCGGTGGCGCAACAAATTCGCGGTCTGGAAGCCAGCCTTGGGCTGAAATTGTTTGATCGATTGCCGCGCACACTGGCGCTGACCGGCGCGGGTGCAGGTTATGCGGTCAGTATTCGCCAGGCGTTTGAATTGATCGATGAAGCCACGCGCACGCTGCGTCCGGAACCGAATCGCTTAACGTTGAGCGTCACACCCACCTTTGCCAGCCGCTGGATGCTGCCGCGCTTACCGGTTTTTACCGCCGCGTGGCCGGATATCGATCTGCGCGTATTAGCTTCTGAGCGGCTGGTGCAGTTTCATCATGAAGGCGTCGATTTAGCTGTGCGCTACGGCAGGCCACCGTTTGGCGCGGGTCTGGATGCCACTTTACTGTTTAGCCAAACGGTATTAGCGGTTGTGAGTCCGGCGCTGCTTGCCGAGCTGGGCGATCCGGCCGAAAGCGACAACTGTCTACGCTACGCCTTGCTGCACGATGGTCATCATCTGTGGCCAGCATTTCTCGCGAGTACCTTCCCGCATGTATCGCTGCATCATCAACATCACCTGCGTTTCAATCAAACCGCGCTGGCGCTGGAAGCGGCGATCAGCGGGCAGGGCATTGCGCTCACCAGCCCGCATTTCGTGCAGAACGATCTGGCCAGCGGACGTTTGGTGCCGGCGTTTACGCAGCAAATGATGATGGATGCCGGTTGGTATCTGGTGTGGCCGCGCCGTCCGCGCGAGCAGGCGCCGGTGATAGCGGTGCGCGATTGGCTTTTAGCGCAGGTTAGCGGCTGATTATTGTTCAATAACGAAATCAGTAAAACTGATGATCCGCATGGGATCATGAATGTTATAACTGCTTAATGATGCAGACGTGGGGTTTTATCCTGCAAAGGCAGTGAATTAGCAAAATATCGCGAAAATTCAGCAAGTAAAGCAACGGATTGCGCGTTGCATTCTGTCGGGTGCTGTGAATAAATACGGAGTCAATTTTAATAAAAATGCCATAAAGGCCAGGCTCGCGCCTGAAAAAGATCATTGCCTATGACCGACCATAAAGATGTTTTAGCCAGGGACATCAGCGCCAAAAGTGAAAGCATGCAGGCGCATCTCATTGCCATCCGCCGTGACATTCACGCGCATCCGGAGCTGGGTTTCGACACCGTTCGCACTGCGCACATTGTTGAGCAGGAACTGCTGCGCCTGGGTCTGACGCCCAAAACCGGCGTTGGCAGAACCGGCGTGATGGTTGATATTGTCGGCGCGCATCCCGGTAAAACCGTGCTGTTACGCGCGGACATGGATGCATTGCCGATCCACGAACAAACCGGCTTACCTTTCAGCAGCCAATATCCAGGCAAAATGCACGCCTGCGGCCACGATATTCACACCGCGACGATGCTCGGCGTGGCGGCGATAGTGCCGCACTACCGTGCGCAGTTGCATGGCACCTTGCGTTTGATTTTCCAGCCAGCAGAAGAGACGCCCGATAGCGGTGCCGAGGCGATGATCGCCGATGGCGCGGCGGATGGCGTCGATCTTGCCATCACGCTGCACAACAAACCGGAACTGGCCGCCGGTGAAATTGGCTTAACGCGCGGTGCCAGTACCGCTTCAAGCGACGAGTTTGATGTGGTGGTGCACGGTAAATCAACGCACGCCGCCCGTCCGCACATGGGAACCGATCCGATCATTGCCGCCGTCAATCTGGTCAGCCAGTTGCAAACCATTATTTCGCGCGAGCTCGATCCCGCCAACTCGGCGGTGCTGACCATCGGCCACATTCATGGCGGCAGCACGCACAACATCATTTCCGATAGCTGCCTGATTCAGGGCACGGTACGCGCCAAATCACCGGAGGCGCGTGCGCATATCGAAGAAGCGTTCAAACGTATTTGTGCGGGCGTCGCGCTGTCGCTGAATGTGCGCGTTGAGGTCAATTATCAGCGCGGCGTACCGCCGTTGATGAACGACGATGCGCTGATTGATGCGCTGGAACCGATTTTGTCGCACCAGTTTGGTAAGGCTATTGTCGCCAAGCCGAGCGCCAGCTTTGGTGCTGAAGATTTCTCGCTGTTTACCGAGCGCGCGCCAGGCTGCCAGATCCACATTGGATCCGGCGCGCCAGGACGCGACGACCATCTGCACAATTCGGATTACCAACCCGACGAGCGCAGTATCCATGCCGGCACGCAGGCATTAGCCCGTTTAGCCATTGATTTACTCTCTTAAAATAACGAACTTCGAGGTTTTCTGATGATGCGTAAAGGACTGTTTACCGCTTCTGTGGGCATGCTGCTGCTTGCCTCTTCCGCTCTGGTGCAGGCAAAAGATTTTGGCACGCTGAAATTCGCCACTGAAGCTGCTTATCCGCCGTTTAACCAATCCACGCCGAACGGCAAAATCGTTGGTTATGAGCCGGATATGGTGGCTGAAATCGCTAAACGTGCCGGTTTCAAATACGAAATCGTGGCGCAGAAATGGTCCGGTATGATTCCGGGTTTAGTCGATGGCAAATATGACGCGGTGATCGATGCCGTGACCGTCACGCCGAAGCGTGAAGAAGTGGTGGATTTCTCACGCCAGTACACCGTGAGTGTTTCAGGTTTCGTGACTCTGAAGGGCAGCGCGGTTGATACCTTGCCAGGCAATGGCGAAGTGGTGCTGGCGGATGACGAAGCTGGCATGACCAAATCTATCGATGCATTGAAAGCCAAATTCAAAGGCAAAACCATCGCCGTGCAGGTTGCCACCATTCAGGCGGATTTCCTCAACAAATATCTGGCGGATGTGGCAACGATTCGTACTTATCAGGCCGGACCGGAAACCTTCGCCGATCTGCTAAATGGCCGTGTTGATGCGGTAATGGCGTCACGCACCAACCTGAATGCCTACGTGAAAAAGCATGCGGATACCGTGAACAGTACCGGTTACGGTTTCTCGGGCGGCGTGTTGGGCCAGGGTTCAGCCATAGCGATTCAGAAAAACAATCCTGAGCTGAAGGCGGCGCTGGATAACGCGTTAAATTCAATGATCAAAGATGGCACGCTGAAGCAGCTGTCTGAAAAATGGTTCGGCGAAAACGTCGCACCTAAAGAGTAATTCCAGGCGCTTATGGCTATTGATTGGCAAATCTTAGGTTTTGGTGACGAAGGTTGGGGCGGCGTGTTGCTTAACGCTGCCACGGTGACCGTCACCGTTTCATTATGTGCATGGCTGCTGGGCGCAATTCTCGGCAGCCTGTTGTGTTGGATGCAGATTGGTGGCGGGCGCTGGCAGCAGCGCCTCGCCAACGGTTACATCACGCTGTTTCGTGGTGTGCCGGAACTGCTGGTGATCTACCTGTTCTATTTTGGCGGACGTCAGGTGGTGTCGTTTATCGGGGAAAGTCTTGGCCTGCAAGGACCGTTTGATGTGAACGGCTTTGTCGCCGGTGCGATTGCCATCGGCCTGATCTCCGGCGCCTATCAAAGTAGCGTGTTCCGCGGCGCGTTCTATGCGATCCCGAAAGGCACGTTGGAAGCCGCAACGGTCACCGGCATGGGCCGTTTGATGCTGTTCCGCCGCATGATTGTGCCGCAGGCGCTGAAAACCGCGCTACCGGGCATGGGAAATCAGTGGCAATCGGTGATCAAGGAGTCGGCGCTGGTTTCGGTCACTGGTTTGGTGGAAACCATGAACCAGATCTCCACCGCCTCCAACTCGACGCAAATGCCGTTCTTCTTCTACAGCGTTGGCGCGGTGATCTACCTGATCATCACCACCTGTTCCGATTTTGTTTTCCGCTATGTGGAAAAAGTGGCCATGCGCGGGCAACAACGCGCGCGGTTGTAAGGAGCCACGATGGATGTCACTTTCCTGCAGCACACCTTAGCTGCGTTGCTGCGCGGCCTGCCGCTGACGCTCAATCTGGCGCTGTTGTCGTTGTTGGGTGGCGGCGTGCTGGCGCTGCTGCTCAATCTGCTGCGCCAGAATCGCTTCGGAAGCTACGTTACCCGTTTCTACGTCTGGGTGTTTCGCGGCACGCCGCTGCTGATTCAGATCTTCATGATCTATTACGGCCTCGGCAGCTTGCCAGCGGTGCGCGAAAGCGTGCTCTGGCCGCTGCTGCGCGATCCTTACTGGTGCGGTTTGATTGCGCTGGTGCTTAACGATGCGGCTTACACCTCGGAGATTCTGCGCGGCGGGCTCAACGCGGTGAGCGTGCAGTCGCTGGAAGCGGCCAAAGTGAGCGGCATGTCGCGCTTCACCACGCTGCGTCGCATCACGCTGCCGCTGGCGGTGCGCCAGGCATTGCCGGCTTACAGCAATGAAATTATCTCGATGATCAAATCGACCTCGCTGGTCAGCACCATCAGCTTGATGGAGATGACCGGTATTGCTGATTCCATTGTCTCTGAAACTTTCCGCGCGCTGGAGGTGTTTATCAGCGCGGCGATTATCTATCTGCTACTGACCGTGCTGGTGAGTAAAGCGGTGGCGCTGCTGGAGCGCCGTTTGTCCCCTTATCACGTTGGAGCACGTCCATGAGTAAACCCACTATCGCCCTGAGTCATCTCAGAAAAAGTTATAGCGGGCACGAAGTGCTGCACGACATCAGCCTGACGGCGCAGGATGGCGACGTGATTTCGCTGATTGGTGCCAGCGGCTCAGGCAAAAGTACCTTGTTGCGCTGCATTCCATTCTTAGAAGTGCCGCAGGGCGGGGAGATTGCGGTGGGTGATGAAGTAGTCACTATCGATAATCCCGACGAGAAGCTCAGCCGTGAGCAGCAGCGCCGCATCAAGCTGATGCGCATGCAACTTGGTTTTGTCTTCCAGAGCTTCAATCTGTGGCCGCATAAAACTGTATTGCAGAACATCATCGAAGCGCCGATTCATGTGCAGAAGCGCAGCAGTAAAGAGGCGATTGAAGAGGCCGAAGCGCTGCTGCAAAAAGTGGGTCTGTACGAAAAACGTAACGCGTGGCCATCGCAGCTTTCAGGTGGTCAGCAACAGCGCGTGGCGATTGCCCGTGTGCTGGCGCAGCAGCCGAAGGCGATTCTGTTTGATGAGCCGACGTCAGCGCTTGATCCCGAGCTGGTGGGCGAAGTGTTGCGCGTGATTCGCAGCCTGGCGGAAGAGGGGCGCACCATGATCATCGTCACGCATGAAATGGGCTTTGCGCGTGATGTCTCGAATAAAGCGGTGTTTCTGCATCAGGGCAAAATCGAAGAAGCCGGTTCGCCACAGCAAGTGTTCAGCGATCCACTCTCCGCGCGCTGTCGTGCATTTGTGAGTAGTCACTTGCAGCGCAATAGTTAACAACAATTCCCTTTCCCTGCGCACCAGCTACGTGAGTGAGCTGGTGCATTTCTCGTGCGCCTCATTTTTTCCCTTAATTTCCTCGTCATCGAAGCCATTGCTGTTGCAGCGGGTGGTCCGAAGAGCAGTGACCGCGCGCCAGGCAGACTTCTGAAAACACGCGCCGAACGGGAAAAGTCGTTGAATCACAATACGGCGCGGGTTACAACGTTTGACTTTAGTCAGGCCTCCTTTGCTGGAGTACATCTTTACTGCATAACCACGGAATTCTATGCCGCACACTTACCGACCATGGATGAAAAGGTATTGGCTGGTCTGGCTACTGTTAACGCTGATCACCTTGATAGCGTTATTTGCCGATCAAATTTTGCAGCAGCAGCGTGTGGGCGAAGCGCAGTTTAATCAGCAATTTAACCGCCTTGCCGCCTATCAAACGCAGAACGAAACGCTGTTGCCACTGCTGAATGGCGATGAGGATCTTGCTGCTCTGCAGAGCAAATTTCCGCAGCTTGTCTTGCTGGAACACACCGCAAATCGTCCGTTAACCGCGCCGCGTTTCGAAGAAGTGAGCGGCGGGCGCTATTGGCTCTACAATCCTTACCGCCAGATTCGCATGCTGATCGATTTGCACTTTGCCCTGCAAACCTCGGATGTGGCACTGGCGCTGGCTTTTCATATCCACGCGCCGCCCGCGATGCAGACAGCGAATTATTCAGATGCGGCACGTTGGCAATGGCAGCGGCCGTTCATCAATCACTATCAGCCGTTCTTGCTGAAAGGCAGCGCCAATCCCGACTGGCGAGCGCTGCATATGCTGCCATTTACGCTGGCGCTGCTGTTGTGGCTGGTGATTGGCGGCTTGGGCTGGTGGCTGTTGCGTCACTGGCGTCAGCATGTGGAGATGCGCCTGCGCGCGGACTATTTCCAGCGTACGCGGCGTGAAGCGCTGGGCGAGTTCACCGCCGGCATCATTCATGAAATCAATCAGCCGCTGACCGCCATTAACACTTGGTTGCATAGCAGTCAGTTACTGTTGAAGCAGGGTAAACACGAAAATCTGCCACAGGCGCTTAATGCGATGAGCTTGCAAACCGAGCGCCTTGCCGCGTTGCTACAGCGTTTTCGCGACATTGTGAGCGAACGTCCGGTGGCGATGACTGCCGTGAATCCGGAAGCCGTCTGGCGGCGCGTGACGGTTCTGCTGCAACAGGAACTGGATGATGGTGAGGTCGCGCTGCGTCAGCAGTTCCAGCACGGTCAGGCAAAAGTGCTGAGCGATCCACAGTGGCTGGAACAGGTGTTCCATAACCTGTTGCAAAACGCCATTCACATGCAGCAAGGACGCCCCGATGCGTGGGTGAACATTGCATCGGAGCATATTCCACACGGCATCAAAATCATCATCAGCGATAACGGTCCCGGCTTCTCTGCGGAAGGATTAGCGCAGGCTTGCATGCCGTTTTACAGCTCGCGCGCCAATAGCATGGGATTAGGCATGACGCTGGTCGAGAGCTTGATGTTACGCATGAACGGCCAGCTGCGGCTGGCAAATCGCGCTGCAGGCGGCGCGGAGATTACCTTAATTTTCCAACTGGCGGAGTAACGGAATGGTCGCAAAGGTTTGGTTAGTGGATGATGATTTGTCCGTGCGTGAATCGCTCGGTTTTCTGCTTAAAACGCTGGAATATGACGTGGCCGATTTTGCCGATTTGGCCGCATTTGAAGCGGCCACGCAAGCGCAGGAACCGCTGCGCGGCTGTTTGCTACTGGATGTGCGCATGCCGGGTATTAGCGGCCTGAGCTGGCTGGCAGAGCAGGGCGATCGCCATCCGCTGCTGCCAGTGATCATCATGACTGGTCACGGCACCATTGATGCCTGTCGTCGTGCATTTCGTCAGGGCGCGTTTGAGTTTTACACCAAGCCGCTGGATATCGAACCGCTGCTGGAAACCATTCATCTGGCATTCAACGAGAGTGAACAACGTGCCGAGCGCTGGCAGTCGCAACAGGGTATGCAGGCGCGGTTTGCGCTGTTATCGGTGCGTGAAACTGAAGTGATGCAGCTGATGATTGCCGGGCAAACCAGCAAAGAGATCGCGCGTGATTTATCGCTGTCGCCGCGCACCGTGGAAGCGCATCGTGCGGCAGTGTTTGCCAAACTGGAACTCAATAATCTCGCACAATTGATTCACGCCTGGCAGCAGTTGAACCAGGTATAACTACCTGGATGAACGGGTAATCGCCCGAATATTTCTTTTCTCTGCCGCGCTTTAAAGTGTCACTCACTATTAAACAGGAGTGACACATGAACATCCGCCTTTCTCTGATTGCCGCTGCGGCGGCCTTTGTTTCCTTCGGCAGCCACGCGGCATTAACCGAATCCAACCTTTCACTGGCTGACGCACAGAAGCTGGCGAGCGCCGCGATTCAGTCGTGCGCGGCGAAAAACTACAACGTTGCCGTGACCGTGGTTGATCGTGCCGGTGTGGTAAAAGCGGTGCAGCGCATGGATAACGCCGGTCCGCACACCGTGGAAGCCAGCCAGATGAAAGCGTACACCGCGCTCAGCACCAAAAACCCAAGTGGTAAAGTGATGGAAGCGGCGCAGAATAATGCTGGTGCGCAGAATATGCGTGATATTCCTGGCTTCCTGCTGTTGGCGGGTGGTGTGCCGGTGAAAAGCGGCGATCAGGTAATTGGCGCAATCGGCATCGGCGGCGCACCGGGCGGCAATCAGGATGAAGCCTGTGCGATGGATGCCCTTAAAGCGTTATAAACAAAGTGTAGGGTCGCCATTCATGGCGACCTGGTTACATGCGGCGCGACAGCGCAAAACAGATCAGCGGCATCGGCAAGGTAAACAGCAGCAGCAACCACAGCAGCACGTATACCGCATCAATGCCGTTATTTTGCAGGTTGTTATACAGCTGAACCGGCATGCCCTGCGGGAAATAGGCGAAGATCATCACGATGCCAAACTCGCCCATAGCACGCGCCCACGCCAGTGCGCTGGCGGTTGCCAGCCCCGGCGCGGCAAGCGGGATCGATAGACGCCAAAAACGCTGCCACGGCGACGCGCCCAATGTGCGGCCCGCTTCCAGAATCGGCTTTGGCACACCGGCAAACGCCGAACGTGCGGTGGTGACGAAGTAGGGCAACGCGCCGTACCATTGCGCCAGAATAAACGCGGCCGGATTATTCACCAGCGTCCAGCCAAACTTCCCCAACAGTTCGCCCGGCAAGCTATACGGCCCGTAAGCGCTCACCAACAAAATCCCCATCGCCAGCGGCGGCGTCAGCAGTGGGATCATCACCAGCAGTTCGACGATTAACCGCATCCGACCGCGCGCCTGCGACAGCCACCATGCCAGCGGCAATCCACTGACAAAAATCAGCAACAGCGCGATCGCACCCAAACCCAGCGACGTAGCGATAGCATTGCCATCGCCCCACGCCAGCTGCAGATGCTGCCAGTTTGTTACGCCAATCAGCGTGAGAAAAGGCACCGCCAGCAACAGCAGTGCTGGCAGTGACAGCCACAACGCGGTGGCGTGACGGGTTTTCATTATGGGTAGATCGAACCGCCTTTCGGCGCGGCATAGCCATTCTGTTTAAACAGCGCCTGACCCGGCTGACTCAGCATAAAATCGACAAAGGCTTTGCCGGCTGCAGCGCCGTGCGGCGCATTTTTTAACACGGCGGCGTAGTAAACCAGCGGCTGCGTGTGCAGCACTTTGTCTTTGCCCGCGCTGTCTTTCACACTGAAACTCACCTTGTCGTACCACTGCTTCGCCATCGCCGGATTGCTCAGATTAATCTCGTCGGGCAGTGCCACATACGGCAGATGCGCGGAGATCACTTCGCTCTCGTAACCGGCGGCGGCATCAACCTGGCCGCTCTCCAGCCGCGTCAGCAGGCCGCCTTCCAGGTGGGTTTGTGCCGGATTTTGATAGCCGCCCATAATTTTATCGGCAATGCCCGGCTGCTGGTAATACTTCTCGGCCAGCAGCAGGGTAAAGATGATGTTCTGACCTTTTGGATCGTTGATCGGATCGGTGCGACCAAACTTAATGCCCGGCGTTGCCAGCACTTTCAGCCAGCTGGCATCGCTGCCTTTGGCCTGCGCGAACTGCTGCGCGTATTTTCCTTTCGGGCTATACGCCACCACCATGCTGGTGCTCGCCACCGGAATTGCATCATCAATCAATCCGGCATCTTTCAGGATCTGCATCGGCCCCGGCGTGATGGAAACAAACACATCGGCGGTGATTTTTTTGCTCGCCAGCAAACGTGCCATGCCATAGGCGCCCTGGCCCTGACCTTCATACGTGCCGTTATTTTGTTTAGCAAAGGCTGGACCTAATGATTGGTCCATC
This sequence comes from Pantoea sp. CTOTU49201, assembly GCF_032054795.1. Classification (NCBI taxonomy): domain Bacteria; kingdom Pseudomonadati; phylum Pseudomonadota; class Gammaproteobacteria; order Enterobacterales; family Erwiniaceae; genus Pantoea; species Pantoea sp. CTOTU49201. The sequence goes on along the minus strand of NZ_DAMBSA010000077.1, from coordinate 3,971 downwards.
ACTTTGCCCATGGAACCGGCGTAGGTCACGCGGATATCGGTATCAGCTTGTGCATGCAGACTAAAGCCCGCGCCGGCAGTGAGCAGCAGCGCGGTGAGGTGAGTAAATCGCATTCCCTTTCTCGCTATATAATTAGGTAGATAGCGATTATCGGAATTGTCATCAGCAGTGCAAGCGAAAATCTATTGCGAAATCATACCAAAGGCCCGCCACAACGGGCCGACGCGCTTAGGCAAGAATGCGTTTGGCCCAGGATTCAATCTCGTCGCCGCTGCCGATATCCAGCTGCACCAAACCGTTGGTGATGAAGGTTGGTGAAACGTGGATGCCATTTTGCCGCGAATATTTGCTGTGCCATTTGATCTCATTTTGCAGTCCGGCACGCAGGAACGGTTCGCGTGCGTTAACGCCGCTGTACTGCTCAAGACGATCGAGAATCTGATTCGGCGTGGCATCCATATTCGGGCCGTGGCTGTGATCGGTAAACTCAAACTCTTCACGATGATCCGCCACCGCTTGCAGCACCTTTTTAGCTGCTGCTTTGCCTTCAGGCAAGGTTGAGGCGGCAAGGATGTAGCGCACAATCACGCCGGAATACATATGCCATGGTTGTGATTGCAAACGGATTTTTAACGTCATCTTCTCTTCGCCCACTAATTGCAGCAGCGCGTCGAGCTTGTTGAATGCGCGCACGGAGAACGGGCAGGTCGGTTCCAGAAATACTTCAAACACTTTCGGGCCGTGGCCCCAAACCAGCGGATCGGCGTGTAATGCGGTGGATTGGCTCATGGTAATTCCCTGTTGCAGCGATAAAAGTTGTCCTACTTTGGCAAAGCGCTGCGTGGACAGCCAGCGTGGGCTTGTGCTTTTTTGTTACAAAGCCATTCGATTGCTGCAAATGTGGCGAAAGAAAAATCGTTTTATAGATCCGCGAGCTACAAGAAACTCGGCCCGCAACGGCTTTGCACAGAAAATAAGCGGCTATAGTTAATCCTGTTTCAATCTTCTTACTTGTAGCATTTTTAGTTCATTTGCCTGGAGCCAAACGTTAAGAGCATCGAGGTTCAATGTGTTTGCCAATCTCTCCTGGAAAATCATTCATCAGGTTCTCAACGAAACCATTGCTGAGTTAATGGACGAACATCAAACGCTGGACGTTCCCACTCTGCGCGAGCGGCTGTTGGAGATGGCGGAGAGCGAATCCGATGAATTAATGGTGTTGTGTTACTGGCAAGCGAGCAGAGTGCTGACGCGCTTGCCGCCGACGGTAACTGCCAGCCAACTGATTGAAGAGGCGCGCGTCGCCTATCGCACGCCGATTAATCACGATCCGCTTTAACCCTTGATGCTTTTCAGCGGTTTAAACGCGTTAAAGCGGCTAAATGACGGATTTATGGTCAAGAGCGGGAAACACGCTCTGCTAGACTTGCCCTGTCAAAAACCTGGATACAGAGGACAGTAATGAAAATCAAAAGTTATGCCGCCTTGAACGCGGGTGAAGCGCTGGTGCCTCACGAGTACGAAGCTGGTGAACTGGCTGCTGAAGAGGTGCAGGTTGAGGTCGATTACTGCGGTGTTTGTCACTCAGATTTGTCGATGATTGATAACGAGTGGGGCATCTCCTCGTTCCCGGTGATTGCCGGCCACGAAGTGATTGGTCGCATCAGCGCCTTAGGCGACGCGGCGCAGAACAAAGGCTTGAAAGTGGGCCAGCGCGTGGGCATCGGCTGGACAGCGAAAAGCTGCCAGCACTGTAACGCCTGTATCAATGGCGAGCACGTCAACTGTGAAAACGGTTCAGTGCCAACCATCATGAACAAAGGCGGTTTTGCCAGCCATCTGCGTGCCGACTGGCAATGGGTGATCCCGCTGCCGGAAGCGATGGATTACACCTCTGCCGGTCCACTGCTGTGTGGCGGCATCACCGTGTTTAAACCGCTGTTGATGCATCATGTCACCGCAACCAGCCGCGTTGGCGTCATCGGTATTGGCGGCCTGGGCCACATGGCGATTAAATTGCTGCGTGCGATGGGTGCGGAAGTGACGGCATTCAGCTCCAACGCCAGCAAAACCGAGTCGATCAAAGCGATGGGCGCGGACCGCGTGGTTAACAGCCGCGACCCGCAGGCGCTGAACGCGCTGGCCGGTCAGTTTGATTTGATCATCAGCACGGTGGCGGTGGATCTCGACTGGGCACCGTACTTCCAGGCGTTGGCTCCGCACGGTAAATTCCACACCGTCGGCGCGGTGATGAAGCCGTTTGAAGTGCCGGCGTTCAGCCTGATTATGGGCGATCGCGCGGTGACCGGTTCCTCTACCGGTTCACCAGGCCAGCTGCGTTCATTGATGAAACTGGCATCGCGTGCGGATATCGCGCCGCAGGTGGAAGAGTTCCCGATGTCCAAAATTAACGAAGCGCTGGATCACGTGCGCGCCGGTAAAGCCAATTATCGCGTAGTGTTGAAAGCCGATTTTTAATACGTTGTACGGTGCGCATTACTGCGCACCGATTTACCTATCGCACCTCCCTCCCAAACAGCATCCTCAGCCTTAATCCCCTGATTGTTCGGCATATAATTACGCATCGCTTTGATAAACTGCTGTCAGCCAATCCAACTCGAGGACAGCAATGAAAATTTCCAGCTATGCCGCTCTGCAAGCGGGTGAGGCGCTGGTGCCTTACGAATATGATGCCGGTCCACTGGCCGCTGAAGATGTGCAGGTCGCGGTGGATTATTGCGGCGTCTGCCATTCTGATTTGTCGATGATCGATAACGAATGGGGCGGCTCGCGCTATCCGCTGATTGCGGGCCACGAAGTGATTGGCCGCGTGGTGGCTTTGGGTGATGCGGCGCAAAACAAAGGGCTGCAAATCGGCCAGCGCGTGGGCATTGGCTGGACGGCGAAAAGCTGCCAGCACTGCGATGCCTGTATCGAAGGCGATCAGGTGAATTGTGAGAACGGCAAAACCTCCACCATCAATAATCACGGCGGATTTGCCAGCCACCTGCGCGCTAACTGGCAATGGGTGATTCCACTGCCGGACGCGTTGGATATTGCCACCGCCGGGCCGTTACTCTGTGGCGGCATTACCGTGTTTAAACCGCTGCTGATGCACAATATCTCCGCCACTAGTCGCGTCGGCGTGATCGGCATTGGCGGTCTGGGCCATATGGCGATCAAACTGCTGCGGGCGATGGGCGCGCACGTTACGGCGTTCAGTTCTTCTGCCGCGAAAACCGATTCGATTAAAGCGATGGGCGCCGATCGGGTGGTAAACAGCCGCGATCCGCAGGCGCTGAGCGAGTTGGCAGGGCAGTTTGATCTGATCATCAGCACCGTGGCGGTGGATCTGGACTGGAAGCCTTACTATCAGGCGCTGGCGCGCCGTGGCGCGTTCCATACTGTTGGCGCGGTGATGAAGCCGTTTGAAGTGCCGGCGTTTAGTTTGATTGTCGGCGACCGCGCGTTAACCGGATCGTCAACCGGTTCGCCGGGCCAATTGCGGGCATTGCTGAAGCTGGCGTCGCGTACTGATATTGCGCCGCAAGTGGAAGCGTTCCCGATGTCGCAGGTGAATGAAGCGCTGGAACATCTGCGCGCCGGGAAAGCGAATTATCGCGTGGTGTTGAAGGCGGATTTTTAACACGGTGCGGTTGGTAAAGAGGTCGCCATGAATGGCGACCCTACGAAATCAGCCTCGATCATCCTTTTCGCCGAGGAAGAAATACCACAGCGGAATTGACGTCAGTGCGGTAAACACTGTGGTGTACAACGCAATCATAAAGCCTTGCGTGATGTACATGGTCAGCGACCAGTGGCTGAACGGAATGCCATATTGATCGATGACGCCGCCGATAATCGCATTGCTCATCACCGTGCCAACAATCAGCGCCAGGATGAACAAACCACGCAGGAAGTAGCGCATCTCTTTACGCTTCACGGCAAATCGCGCGCGAATGATGCCCAGC
>NZ_DAMBSA010000076.1:0-14857 GCF_032054795.1 Pantoea sp. CTOTU49201 | reverse complement strand
CCATGCAGATCTGCACTATCCTGTGCGGGTAAGATTTTAATGACTATTCAGGGGGAATGAGATGAAAGGTGCCGATAACGAGCATGAAAACAGTGCGGAAACGTTGCTGCAAAGCGGTCAAGCATGGAACGGCCAGCACATTGAACACTATCTCGCCGGTAAGCCCGAGATCACCGTAATGAAGATGACCATTCCTGCACATTCCGAGCTGCCGTGGCATACGCATCCGATGCCCAACACAGCCTATATTTTATCGGGCTCGCTCACCATCGAGGACAAAGCCAGCGGCGAGACTAAAACCTTCAACGCGGGCGAAGCCTTTAATGAATCCATCGATATTGCACATCGCGGCTTCACCACCGATCAGCCTGCCGAGCTGATTATTTTCTATGCCGGGGTTGCAGGTATGGAACTCTCCATTCCGCTGCCGGGTGAAAAAGCGGAATATTAATTATTCAGCAGCGCCTGCTTAAACGAATAGATATGCACCCGCGCCGCCTCTTCTGCCTGTTCGGCATTTCCCTGCTCCAGCGCGGCAATAATCGCTTCGTGTTCGGCGATCACTTCGTTCATGTGCGCAGCGCTGGAAAGCGTGGTGGCCCAGAAGCGCTGCGCCTGCGCGTGGATGATGCTGAGAATATCGGCCAGACGACCATTGGCGGCGATATCCGCCAGCACCTGATGAAATTCGCGGTCCAGCAGCATCATCTGTTCGCGATCGCGTGAGGCACTGGCATGGGCAATGCGCTGATTCATTTCCCGCAAATAGGCGATCTGCGCCGCATTGACCCGCTGCGAGGCTAGCCGCAAGCACAGCGCCTCATTCACCAAACGCACCTCAATTAACTCCAGCGCATCGTCAATCGACAGCGGCGATACCATCACGCCCTTGCGCGGGATGATCTGCAACAGCCCTTCCGTCTCCAGCCGATGCACCGCCTGATTCACCGGCGTTCTGCCCATCTCAAGGTCATCCATCACCTGCGCGATATTGAGATAATCGCCCGGTTTGTAGCGCAGCGTGATCAGCCGGTGCTTGAACGCCAGATAGGCGCGCTCATTTAGCGAAATGCTCTTCGGTGTCGTCGGCGAGCTCACATTTTCAGCCATCACATTACTCATCGCGCAAATCCTTATTAGGTAACTGAGACATATTACACAAAAACCTGGCATGAAAATGGCTAGATTGAAATCACAGTGAAATTTCACACGCATTTCTCAACTGGAGATCTATCCCATGCAATTACGGTTTACGACAGATTACGCCGATGCGGCACTGCTGGATGTTGAGGTTAATCAACTTGTTATCGCAGGCTGGGTTGGACGCGATCAGGAAGCGGTGCTGCACCATATCAGGGAACTCGAAGCGCTCGGCGTGCCCGCTCCTGGTGCAGTGCCGCTGTTTTATCGCGTCGCGACCAATCAATTAAGTCAGCAAACGCAGCTGGAAGTGGTCGGCGATCAAACATCCGGTGAAGCCGAACCCTTTGTATTTTTCCATCGCGGCGAATATTGGGTTTCGCTGATTTCCGATCATACCGATCGTCATCTGGAAACCTTCAGCGTGGCGCTATCGAAGCAGGCGTGCATCAAACCGGTTGCCGGTCACGCGTGGCGCATGTCCGAAGTCAAAGCGCACTGGGATCAACTGGAGCTGCACGCCTGGATCAACGTTAACGGCGACTGGGTAACTTATCAGCAAGGCGCCCTCGCCTCGCTGCTGACGCCACTTGATCTGCTTAGCCGCTATTTTTCCACGGGCCAGGTTGAGGAAGGTTTTGCCATGTCGTGCGGCACGCTCAGCGCCATAGGCGGGATTCGTCCTGCGAGTGAATTCCGCATGGCGCTGCACGATCCGGTGCTGAACCGCACGCTGGAACACACCTACATCACTGGCTCGCTGCCAGTTATCGCCTGAGGTTCCCTATGACAACGTTATGGCAAGCGAGCCAGCAGCTGCTCGCCGGGCAAATCAGCCCGGAAACCCTGATCCAGGATGCGCTGAGCGCAATCGCGGCGGAAAGAGGTGAAGGCAAACGCGTCTTCACCAAAGTGTATGCCGACGATGCGCAGCAGCAGGCGGCACAAGCCGGCGGGCGCTGGCAGCAGCAACAGCCGCGCAGCGCGATTGATGGTCTGCCTATCAGCATCAAAGATCTGTTCGATGTCGCCGGAGAAGTGACCACTGCCGGTTCCCGCTTGCTGAGCAATGCCAGCCAAGCCACGGCGAACGCCACCATGGTGGATCGATTGCAGCAGGCCGGTGCCGCCATCGTTGGCAAAACCAATATGAGCGAGTTCGCCTTCACCGGCCTCGGCGTCAATCCGCATTACGGCACGCCCGCCAATCCGTGGCAGCGCGCGCAGCAGCGCATTCCTGGCGGTTCCTCTTCCGGTGCGGCGGTGGCGGTGAGCGATGGCATGTGCCTGGCAGCCGTTGGCACCGATACCGGCGGTTCGGTGCGCATTCCAGCGGCGCTGTGCGGTTTAACCGGTTTTAAACCCAGCGCCAGCCGCATCGATCAACGCGGGACGCTGCCACTGGCGGCGTCGCTCGATAGCATCGGCGTGATCGCTCACGACGTGCGCAGCTGCTGGCTACTCGATAGCGTGATCGCCGATCAACCGCTGGAGATCGATGAGCGGAATCTGTCGGAGGCACATTTCGTCATCCCGCAGACGCGGGTGCTGGCTGGCCTTGACGAACACGTCAGCGCCGCCTGGCTGCATGCGCTTGATGTGCTGCGCGCGCAGGGCGTGAAAATCACCGAGCTGCCGCTGCAAGAGCTGGCAGAACTCGACACCATCAACGCGCGCGGCGGCATTACCGCGTGGGAGGCCTGGCAATGGCATCAGCATTACGCCCAATCGCAGCCGGAAGCTTACGATCCGCAGGTTCTGACGCGCATTAAACGCGGCAGTTTGCTGAATGAAGAGGATGCCGCCGAACTTTACCAGCTGCGCGCCGACTGGAAACAGCGCGTCGAGCAGGCGGTTGCGCCCTTCGACGGCATATTGATGCCGACGGTGCCGCTGATCGCGCCAACGCTGGCCGAGCTCGAGGATCCCGCGCGCTACATGCAGGTCAATCTGCTGATGCTGCGCAACACCAGCGTGATCAACATGCTGGATGGCTGTTCAATTTCTCTGCCTTGTCATCAGCCCGGCGACGCGCCAGTTGGCCTGATGCTCTCTTCCACCCATGGCAACGATGCTGCGTTACTCAGCTGGGCTGCCGCGATTGAAACCACCCTGAAACGGAGTAGCTGATCATGACTCAACCCCACGGCATGCTGTTTGTCGCCACCAATATCGATGCTGCAGATGAAGCGGATTTCAACCAATGGTACGACCATGAACACGTTGAAGAGCGCGTGGCGATCAGCGGCTTTCTTAGCGGTACGCGTTATCAGGCGGTGGATGCGGAACGCAAATACCTCGGCCTGTACGAAACCGCATCGCTGGAAGCCTTTACCAGCGCAGATTATCACGCCGCCTTCACGCGCCAGACCGAATGGTCGGTGAAGAATCTCAACAAGATGGTCAACCCGATGCGCCGCGTCTGCGCCATCTCCCATCAGCATGGACAAGGCAGCGGCAGCCATCTGGCGGTGCTGACGTTGAAAGCCGGTACAGATGTTGCATCGCTGGGCAGCTGGCAAAACAGTGTGCAGCAAACGCCGGGCTACATCGCCTCACGTTTGCTGACGCCTGACACCACGCTGAGCTCGCCGCTGCCACGGGAAACCAGCGCAACGCGACCAATGCATCCGATGCTGCTGCTGATCTGCCGAGACGCGCAAGTGTGTAAAACCCTCGCCGCCGACGCCGCGCAGGCGCTTAACGCGGATGTACAGCTTTACTCCCTCAGCTGGCAGTTAACCAAACAGGAGATGGCTCATGGCTAATACCGACTCAACGTTGCCGCACGCTTCCGGCGCGCGCGCCAGCCACAGCAAAACCGGTCGCCTCGCGGCGGCCAGCTCCATTGGAACCGCGCTGGAGTGGTATGACTTCACGGTCTACAACATCATGGCGGCGCTGGTGTTTAACCACGTGTTTTTCCCCAGCTTCGATCCGCTGGTCGGCACTATTCTGGCGTTTTCCACCTATGCGGTCGGCTACATTTCCCGTCCGGTGGGCGGCTTTATCTTTGGTCATCTCGGCGATGTCGCCGGGCGTAAAGCGGTATTGATCACCACATTAGTGATTATGGGCGTCACCACCGCGCTGATGGGCTTGCTGCCCGGCTATGCGGTGTGGGGCATCTGGAGTCCGGTGCTGTTGGTCGCCTTGCGCTTTATTCAGGGCATTGCATTAGGCGGCGAATGGCCGGTGCGGTGTTGCTGTCGATGGAGCATGGCGATGCCAACAAGCGTGGCCGTAACGCCTCGTTTGCGCAGGTGGGTCCATCGTGCGGTACCTTGATTGGCACCGGGTTTATCACGCTGGTGACGGTGGCATTGAGCGGCGAACAGTTTCAGGAGTGGGGATGGCGCATTCCGTTCCTGCTGAGTCTGCTGCTGGTGATGTTTGGTTTATGGCTGCGTCGCGGCGTGGAAGAGACGCCAACCTTTATCGCGATGCAGCAGGCGGAGAAAACCACGCATACGCCGCTCAAAGAGGTGTTTGTGCGCTATCCGCGCGAGCTGCTGATCGCGGGCGGTTCACGCATTGGTTCAGATGTACTGTATGCGCTGGTGGTGGTATTCACTCTCACTTACGTCACCACGGTGCTGCAGCTGCCGCGTCCGCTGGCGTTGATGGCGACCATGCTCGGTGCGATCGGCAATGCCATCACGGTACCGATGTTTGGCGCGCTCTCCGACAAGCTTGGTCGTCGCCCGGTTTACATTGCCGGTGCGCTGTTGGCGATCGTCTGGTCGTTTGTGTTCTTTGTGCTGCTGGATAGCTCACAGCCGGTGCTGATCGTGCTGGCGGTAATTGGCGGCTTGCTGATTCATGCGGTGATGTACGGACCGCAAGCGGCGTTTGTCACCGAACAGTTCCCCAGCCATGTGCGCTACGCCGGATCGTCACTGGCTTACACGCTGGCGGGCATCATCGGCGGCGGCTTTGCGCCCTTGATCATTACGACCTTGTTTAAAGAGATGGGCAGCACGATGTGGGTATCGCTGTATGTCAGCCTGGCGTTGCTGATCACGCTGTTTGCGCTGTGGAAGGCGAAAGAGACCGCGCATCGCCCGCTTTAATCATTAAATGGCTGTTTGGCGAGGGATTGCCAGACTTCAGCAGAGGGGAACAACAAGGCGCGGCACGCGCGACCTTATTAGTGCAGTTTTTTCGCCAGGATACGAATGGCTTTATCGCAGGCAACTTTGGTTTTGCTATCGGTGGAACGCAAACTCAGGCGATACAACGCGCCAATAAGTTCCTGAACGGTAAGCGCTTCATCAGGACGAAGGATACGTGTCACCACCCTTCCCACCAATGCGCGAATCTCTTCCGTAATATCTGAATCTTCGTCTTTCACTTGCCCTCCGGCTTTACGCTTCGCTTATTTAGGAAGTATCCGCCTCCTAATTAGACAAATTTTAGTCCAGCAGCTTCATTACTAACTTGATGGTCTCAGGTTCATCTTTTACATCCGTGATCTTGCCCACAACGCGCATGCCAAAGGCGATACAGAGGATCAATCCTGCGGCGGTATCGACATCCAGATTGGGCGTGACCGATCCATCTTCCTGGCCCTGTTTGAGTAACGAGGCGAGGAAGTTTTTATTGCGTATGACCGCTTCACTCACCAGTTGCGAGAGATCGTCATCCAGCACCTGTAATTCCACCGCGCTGCCCACCACTAAACAGCCGGTGCGACCTTCCACCGCCCGCGCGGAATCGAGGTAAAACTGCAGCAGCTCGCTGAGTTTCTCGCGGCCAGTGGTGAACTGCGCCAGACGCTGACGCAGATCGGCATTGCGCACCGAAAGGTAGCGTTCAAACACCAGCAGAAACAGGCTGCGCTTATCTTTGAAAGCCTTATAGATGCTGCCCGCCGTCAGCCCCATCGCCTCGCCCAAATCATTCAGTGAAGCGGCATGAAAACCCTTTTGACGAAAAACGATCATGGCTTTGTCCAGAGCCTGTTCGATATCGAACTCTCTTGGGCGGCCACGTTCTCTGCTTTTCGTGTCGGTGGTTTGCGTTTTGCTCATAGCGGATGGCATTCGGTAATGCGGGTTTCCAAAAGTTGACGGAAATGTCTTATCGGCGGTTACTATATCGCAACAAACCACTGCATGTATAGCCAGGTAAGCATAATGCCTTATAGAGCAATAAGTTAGCTTGTAAAGCCTGCCTTTATTACCGCTCCACCTCACGCAATTTCAAATTTTCGAGTTAGCTCACAGCCCTGCCAGGCAAAGCGCAAATCCTGTGCCAGAATTAATGCACCCGCTGGCATCAGGCCAGCAAACGCGAGCACACAGTAACCACTAACCAGGGAGTTCGACATGAACGAAGATCGTATTAGCGGCAACTGGAAGCAGTTCAAAGGGAAAGTGAAGGAAAAATGGGGCGACCTGACTGATGATGATATGACCGTGGTCGAAGGAAAACGCGATCAGCTGGTCGGTAAAATCCAGGAACGCTACGGTTATGAAAAAGACCGTGCGGAGAAAGAAGTCAAAGAGTGGGAAGATTCGAATAAGTTCCACTGGTAAATCCTGACGTTATGCCGGACAACCCGTGTCCGGCATGCATCGATCAGTGCTTAGTGGAGTCATCCGCCGCGACGTTTTTAGCCATAAAGCTCATCACGTTTTCTTCAGATTTCTCAGCGTTGTCGGCTGTGCTGCTGCTCTTCACCAACGCTAAAGCCAGTCTGGCAACCCGCACATCTTCCGCCGTGTCACCGGCATAAATCATCTTCTCTAACTGCGCGAGAAGCGTGGTGCGCGAGACCGGTGCATCCTGATTAAATAATTCCATCACCGCATCACCAATCGTGATGTCGCATAACTGTTTGTCATTACTGTTTTTCATGGGCTCTCTGTAACCGTCTCAACCAACCCTGGTCGGAGGATCCTGACGCTGCAAAGCATACTCATTCATACTGTAAAATTAAAGGCTATTTCTCTGCCCAAATTCATACAACTGTTTAACCGTTTTGAATTTTAATTTTTCCATTAAACGGCATTTATAGGTGGCTACAGTTTTTGTGCTGAGGTTCATCTTTAGAGCAACTTCGGTATTTTGCAAACCATCTACCAACAACTGGAATACCCTAAATTCCTGGGTGGATAACATCGCAATTTTTTGTTGGTCCGACAATTCACTGCCCTCTCCCACCTGGCGTTTGATAAGTGGAAAATAGCTATAACCGTTTAAACCCGCGTTAATTGCACTAATGACTTCCTGCAAGTTTTTATCTTTGCTAACAAATCCGTTCGCCCCCGCAGATGCACTGAGCGGTGCGTAATAATCAGGATTTTTTGCTGATAAAACAACAATGACACCATTATAACTCCTGCGTCGAAGATGTTTCACCACCTCAATGCCATCGACGTGCGGAATATCTATATCGATAACCAACACATCGGGACTGTGTAATTCAACCAGCTTTTTACCTTCGAGGCCATCATCCGATTCTGCCACAATGGTGAATTGATCTTTTTCTAATAATGTCCTGACAGCTAAACGGATTAAAGGATGATCGTCAATAATAATTGAGCGTATAAGTGCCATACGTAATCTCTCTAAATAATTAAAACTACAGTTTAATAATCCTGCACGTCATTTACTGCCCGGCAATGTAGGTTTCACCCTACAGATTCTGACAATCCATTCTGATTGAGTGGGAAATTCCCTACTTGTACACTCACTCCAACTCGTAACAAGCTGGTTTTTAGTAAGGTTTTTTAAAATAAAAAACCATCAAAAACAAAACATTAAAGGACTAAACATGAAACTTAACGCTCTCGCTATTGCAACCTTAATTGTATTGGGAACTTCCTCAACTTCCTACGCTGCTGACCAGGGCAGTGGTACCATCACCTTCACCGGTTCTATCATTGAGGCGCCATGTTCTGTTTCTCATGAAAATAGCGACCAAACAGTCGACCTAGGCCAGGTTTCTAACGTTTCTCTGGCGAACGGCGGCAAGTCCCAACCTCGTCAGTTCAATATCATGCTGGAGAACTGCGCCCTAACCACCAAGAAAACCGTTACCACGACCTTCACCGGCCCAGCGGGCAACTCAGACCGTGTAGGAATTGCTGGCACCGCTAAAGGCGCGAGCATTGCTATTGTCGATGGCACTTACAATTTAATTAAGCTGGGCACGCCTTCAGTTGCTCAGGCATTGCAGGATGGCAACAATAATCTCAGTTTCGCTGCTTACCTGCAGGGAGATAAAGATGAAGACGATAACGATCTTCCTATTGTTCCAGGTGAATTCCAGGCCGTGGTTAATTTCGGCCTCAACTACCTGTAATCCCCAATCGAGCATGCGGTTAGCGCATGCTCTTCATTACGCCTCTTTCCGCAACGATGCTAAATTTTGTCAATCCGGCCAATATAAGCGACAGTAACTGCCAGGAATTAATACCTGTTCACCTCGCAGCCTTCTACTAACGGCCTGAAAACACGTCGCCCCTCTACTTGTAAGAAAAATCCTGGGGAAAATTTAATTTCCTCCTCATCGTGTCGCTCTCTCTCATCGTTATATTTTCACACTCGGTTCGGAATGCGTCTGCACACCTCAGGGAAATCAAAGGTTAAGATTATGAAGGTGGTTTGTTACAAGATTTTCCCGAGATTGCGGCCAACGCAGCTGAGTTTATTAATAGCGAGTTTTTTCCTGGGATTTTCCAGTCATAGCTTGTCTGACAATATTGAATTCAATACTGATATTTTGGATATCAACGACCGGAAAAACATTGACCTTTCCCGATTCTCAAACAGCGGATATATCCTCGCTGGAGAGTATGAAATGTCAGTGTTTATCAACAAACAAGCACTGCAAGAGCAAACCGTCATTATTCAGACTCAAGAAGATACTAATAAAACTACGGTATGCATCACGCCAGAACTTATTAAACAGTTCGGTTTGAGAAAAAGTGTGATGGAAAAAATCGTTTGGCAGCAACAGGGAAAGTGCATTAACACTGCCAGCATGGCGGGATTGGAGGTGCGCCCTGATCTGGCTACCTCGGCTCTTTATATCAGCATTCCCCAGGCTTATTTACAATATGTCGATGAAAACTGGGATGCTCCGGCGATGTGGGATAATGGCATTCCCGGCGCATTGTTTGATTACAACTTCAATGGGCAAACACAGAGTCAAAAAAACGGGCAGCGTCTGATGCTCAACGGTAATGGCACCGTTGGAGCGAACCTTAATGCATGGCGTTTTCGCGCCGACTGGCAATCTCAACCTAAAAGATCGCAAAACAATCAAGCCAAAACCCTGGCACAGCAGTTTGACTGGAGCCGCTATTATGCTTATCGCGCTATTCCAGGCTGGGAGGCAAAAGTCGCTGTCGGAGAAGATTATTTAGGTTCAGAGCTATTTGACAGCTTCAGCTACGCGGGCGTAAGCGTTGCCTCAGATGACAGCCAATTACCGCCCAACCTGCGCGGCTATGCGCCTGAAGTAACCGGCATTGCACGTACTAATGCCCTGGTGATTATCAGTCAACAAGGTCGTGTGCTTAAAGAGGTTCAGGTCGCTGCCGGCCCATTCCGCATTCAGGATATTGATAACGCCGTCTCTGGCAAACTGGATGTCCGTGTTGAAGAGCAGGATGGAACGACGCAAACCTTTACCATAGAAACGTCTAGCATTCCCTATCTGACGCGGCCTGGACGCATGCGTTACAAGTTCGCAGCGGGAAAATCTTCTCAGTCTCGTCATCAATTTAAAGGGCCTGCGTTTGCCAGTGGCGAATTATCCTGGGGCGTGAGTAACGGTTGGTCGCTATTTGGTGGTGGTGTGGCGGCAGGAAATTACAATGCTTTGGTGCTGGGTATTGGTCGTGATTTGTACTGGCTGGGTGCTTTATCATTTGATATCACACAATCACGCGCCGCCTTACCTGATATCGCGGACAAGCTGACTGGACGGTCCTATCGACTCAGTTATTCAAAAAACTTTGAGCAGTACGACAGCCAGATTACTTTTGCCGGTTATCGTTTCTCCGAGCGTAATTTTCTCAGCATGAATGAATATCTGGAAACGCGCAAAACGGGAAACCGTCAGCAAAATAGTAAAGAACTTTATTCGATCACCGTTAATAAGCAGTTCCGTGATTTACGCTTGAGCACCTATTTCAACTATAACCACCAAACGTATTGGAGCTTGCCAGATAACGATCGTTATAGCGCTAACCTGTCGCAATATTTTGATATCGGTAATTTACGCAATCTGAGTTTATCGCTGTCCGCCTATCGCACTATTAATAATGGCAGCAAAGATGATGGCGTATTTGTCTCGCTGTCGATCCCATTGGGTAACAACGCCACGCTGAGCTATAGCGCCGCACAAGGTCGCGATGGGACAAATCAGCGCGTTAATTATTATGGGCGTCTGGACCAACGCAACAGTTATCAAGTGGGAACGGGGATCAATAGCCATGGCAGCACGTCGAACGGGAGTATAACGCATGACGGCGAGCTGGCGCATTTGAACGCTAACGTCAGTTCACAAACTGGAAAATCTACCACGTTTGGCTTCAATGTGCGCGGTGGTGCAACGGCAACGACTAAAGGCGCCGCGTTGCATCGTTCCAGCAACATGGGTGGCACACGTTTAATGATTGATACCGACAATGTGGCCAATATTCCTGTTAGCAGTGGTGGATTAGCGGTGCGCAGTAACCGCTTTGGCAAACTGGTATCGACTGACGTCAACAGTTATTACCGCAACAGTGCCAGCCTCGATATCAACAATCTACCGGACAATGTCGAAGCTGAACGTTCGGTAGTACAAGCCACGCTGACTGAAGGCGCCATTGGCTACCGCAAATTTGCCGTCATCGCCGGAGAGAAAGCGATGGCGATCATCAGGCTTGCCGATGGTTCCTATCCACCATTTGGCGCCACGGTGCACAATCGCAAAAAACAGGAGGTGGGCATTGTTAGTGACAGCGGCAATGTCTATCTCACGGGCATTACTGCTGGTGAAAGTATGTCTGTGAAATGGGCAGAAAAGGTGCAATGCACTATTGAGTTGCCAAAATCTATCAACCCACAAGACTTTACCGCAAATCTGTTTCTTCCCTGCCGGAAAGACAGTGAACTTTAATTTAACGCAGTTTTATACTTGCTATCGTAAATAACGGGATATAAACATGTTTTTTCAATGCAGAAACTCATTGGCCTCAGCAATGTTGCTGAGTGCTATTGGCATTCAGTCGGCGCATGCAGCGATTGCACTGGACCGCACGCGTGTTGTATTTGATAGCACGCAGAAATCCGTCAGCTTACGTATTAGCAACGAAAATAAAAAACTGCCTTACCTGGCGCAAGGCTGGCTGGAAGATGCCGAAGGAAATAAGATCACCGGTCCTTTAGTGGTGCTGCCTCCAGTTCAGCGTGTGGAACCCGGCGCCAGCAGCCAGCTGAAAATTCAGGCGCTACCAGCCGTCGCATCATTACCTCAAGATAGAGAAAGTCTGTTCTTCTTTAACTTACGTGAAATTCCACCGAAATCATCAAAGCCCAATACGTTACAAATTGCCTTGCAAACGCGCATTAAACTTTTCTATCGCCCCGCCGCTATTATCGCAGATAAAAGTGCCGCGCCATGGCAGGAACAGCTCAAGCTTAGCCGCGAAGGTGATAAATATCGCATTCACAACCCAACCAATTACTACGTTACCTTGGTAGAAGGACGGAAAAGTGCAAAAAGCAAAACGATTGAAAGTTTTAAACCCCTTATGCTAGCACCTCAAAGTCATCAATTTCTGACGTCATCGGTAACGGAATTGGGTTCATCGCCGGTAATAAACTACGTCAATGATTACGGTGCCCGTCCCAAACTCCAGTTCAGTTGCAAAGTTAATCTCTGTATTGCCACACCACTAGATAATTAAGTCTGATTTCGTTAAGGCAAAAGAAAATGAGTTGGCTAACGGCAGTAAAAAAAGTTGTTATTTTATCGGCGTGTCTTTTGCCTCTGACTGCTTTGGCGTCCAACATTCACGTTAATGTCGAGGTGTTAGGGCCTTCGTGCACCATCAATAACGGTGAAAATATTGAGATTGACTTTGGTGATGAAGTTTTATCTACCAAACTTGACGGAAATCATTACCTCGAGGTGTTTTTTGTTAATTTTCAATGCAATGACTCTACACCAAACACCATCTTTCTTAAAATTGAAGGCGAGCAATGGGACAGCAGCATTAAACTACTTAAAACCAGCAAAGAAAATTTGAGTATTGAATTTTTTAGAGCCGGCCAATGGTTTCCACTCAATGAGCGGTTGGAGGTGAACCCACTGAGTTCTTACGCATTCCAGGCTGCACCTTATAAAGTGGGCAATGTCAAAGTACAAGCGGGTCCGTTTAGCGCTGCAGCAACGCTGGCGGTATATTACGAATGAACAGCACCCGATTGTATATTCTCACTTTGATAATCATTGGTGGGCTTTTGTGGTGTAGTAACATGGCCAGAGCCGCACCGAATCTATTACTTAAAGGTACAATCATTGAACCACCGCCTTGTAAAATAAATGACGATCAACCCATTGATGTCAGTTTTGGTGAGGATTTGGGTGTAAGCAAAATCAATGGGGATAATTATCGTCAGACAATTGATTACGTCATTAAATGTGCAGCTAATGATTCTGCATATAAGTTGACGCTCACTGTTAGCGGTAATGCCATGAGCAAAGATAATACGGCGATTCAATCGAGTAAATCAGGATTGGGTATTCGCATATTGCAAAACAATCAGCGTGTTCGTATTGGTTCAACATGGGTTATTGATATGGATTATCCTCCCGTATTAGAAGCGGTACCGATAGCCGATCCAGCGATTAAATTGTCCGAAGGCAGCTTCCTCGCAACCGCCTCACTCGTTGCGGAGTACCAATAATGGATTTATTGATTCGCTGGCGAAATATACTGGCAATACTTCTATCGCTGGTTTCCCCGTTATCGCTCGCTACCGATATCCATTTTAGTGGTGCACTGATTGCCGAGCCTTGTGTCATCGAAGCCGGAGATGAAGCTTTAGAGCTTAATTTCGGCAACGTTATCGACCGAGAACTGTATGTCAATCATCGTTCTCAAACTATGCCTTTCACGCTGAACCTGATCGGCTGCTCCATCGATACGGCTAAAACTGTTGCCATTACTTTTAGTGGCCAAGAGAGTAATGAATTGGCCGGATTTCTGGCAACACAGGCTGGTAGTAAAGCCGCTGGTATCGCTATTGGCCTGGAAACATTATCTGGGGAAGCAGTGTTACTGAACAAGGTCTCCCCGCCTGTTACATTGCAAGCCGGACGAACTTTGATTGTATTACGTGCGTATATTAAGGGTGAACCCAATGCTATTCGCGAACGTTCAATTTCCAGTGGTTATTTCAGTGCAATTGCAACTTTCAGCCTAAATTATCAATAAGGACACGATAATGAAGATACGCAACATGCTATTTATACTACTCTTTTTCTGGATGAATTTATCACTAGCAGGACAGTTCCCGGTTCCTTCATCAATATATATTAACGGTAGTCCAGTAAGAACCCTCTATGTAAGATGGGACATTGTTGATCTCCCCGAAGCAGATGCTCTGGCACCAACGGGCTACTGGTTTGGCAGTGCAAAATCGATAATTAACGACTTCCCTGTGGTGCAAAGCGAGACATGTTCGGGAACCTTATGCGGCACCAAAGTCATTCCTGGCGAAACCATCAGCAGTGCCGCCATGCGTGCTTACAAAAAAGGGCCGACAACTACCCAGTATTCATCAACCTCTGGCGCAAATGGTTTTTGTATTGCATTTGGCGGTATCCCACAAGGAAATACGTCCTTAGGTTCTGCTTTAATACCGACGGGGTGTCTTAAAGCCCCCCCGCCCAATGTTTATTGTTTTATCATAACACCTGAAATTAATTTAAATCACGGGTCTATTTCAATTAAAGACGTAACTACGTCTAAAGCCAGTGCATCATTTAGCATCAATTGCTCACAAGCCAACAATGTTAAGTTGAGTTTGGCGAGTAAGCTAACCTATATTCCACTCAATAACGATGCTAAAGCAAACATTATGATTAACAATAAAAATCCGGGACAACAACACTCACTGCCAACAGGCCTATCATCCCTGACCATAACCAGCCAGCTGGAAGGTATTACCCAAAGCGGCAACTATTCAGGTACCGCCGTATTAATCATTGAGCCGGTATAAAGGTGTTGATATCAGGACTCGTTAAACATCGAGTTTGCGTCCTGTCAGCCACTCCACCATCGCGGGATCGCGGTGCGAGAAGAAGGCGCTGGTCGCGCTATCCAGCGCGGTAATTTGCTGCATTTCTGCCTCGCTGAGTTCAAAGTCCAGCACGTTGATGTTTTCTATCATGCGCGCTTTGCGCACCGATTTCGCCAGCGACACGATGCCGCGTTGGAAGATCCAGCGCAGAACCACCTGGCCGACGCTCTTGCCATATTTTTCGCCAATCTTCGTTAGCAGCGGATGCTGGAATAAACTGTTTCTACCTTCCGCAAACGGTGCCCAGGCTTCGGGCTGGATGTTGCGGCTCTTCATCCACGGCACAGCGTGCAGTTGTTGGTTGAACGGATTGACCTCCACCTGATTGACCGCCGGAACCACCTTGTTGAAGGCGATGAGATCCGCCAGACGATCCGGCTGGAAGTTGCTGACACCAATCGCT
>NZ_DAMBSA010000075.1:0-14860 GCF_032054795.1 Pantoea sp. CTOTU49201 | reverse complement strand
AAAAATCAGGTGCGCCAGATGATCGCGGCGCATTTAGGCCGCAGCTTCCGCCAGGGCAAACATATCCTGCGCGTGCTCTATTACCGTCCGCTGCCCAATTT
Organism: Pantoea sp. CTOTU49201; assembly: GCF_032054795.1. Taxonomy (NCBI): domain Bacteria; kingdom Pseudomonadati; phylum Pseudomonadota; class Gammaproteobacteria; order Enterobacterales; family Erwiniaceae; genus Pantoea; species Pantoea sp. CTOTU49201. The sequence continues at coordinate 14,759 of NZ_DAMBSA010000075.1, read as the reverse complement.
GCTGCCCGGTTCGCCGCTGCGCCGCTCAGAAACCCACTTGGCGCGACAAATTTTCAACGGCCTGATGCGCATAAATGAGGAAAAGGGGGAAATCGAACCCGATATCGCCCATCACTGGCAGCAAACCTCGCCGCTGCAGTGGCGCTTCTTCCTGCGCCCGGCGATCCGTTTCCATCATGGCCGTGAACTGGAAATGGAGGATGTGATTGCTTCGCTGGAACGCGTGCGCACCCAGCCGCTGTTTTCTCACATCAGTAAACTGGATTCGCCCGCGCCCTGGACGCTGGATATCCATCTGAGCCAGCCGGACGATTGGTTGCCGTGGCTGCTGGCCAGCGTCAGCGCGATGATCCTGCCGCGCGAATGGCCAACGCTGCGACAGTTTGCCCGCCAGCCAATTGGCACCGGCCCGTACAGCGTGGTGCGCAACCAGCACACGCAGCTGAAAATCGCCGCCTTCGATGATTACTTTGGCTATCGCGCGTTAATTGACGATGTGTCGATTTGGGTGCTTCCGGAGATCAGCGATGAACTGGTGTACGCCGGAGTCAAACTGCAGGGCGAAACCGCTGACGAAAAATCGGAAGAAAGTCGTCTTGAGGAAGGCTGCTACTTCCTGCTTTACGATCAGCGCTCCGAGCTGGGCCGCGATGCGCATTTCCGCCGTTGGGTGAGTTATCTGTTTAATCCGATCGCCTTATTGAATCATGCTGGCGTCGGCTATCAGCGTTACTGGTTCCCCGCTTATGGCTTGCTGCCGCGCTGGCACCATCGCCGCGATCTCACGTCCGCCGACAAGCCAGCAGGTTTAACCCAGCTGACGCTGAGCTGGTACAGCCATCACGTTGAGCATGAAGGTATCGCCAACGCGCTGCGACCGCTGCTGGCGCAGCAAGGTGTTGAGCTGATCACCCGCGTCGTAAGTTACGAAGAGTGGTTCGAGGGCGAAGGTGAAAGTGACATCTGGCTCGGCAGCGTCAACTTTACCCTGCCGCTCGAGTACGCGCTGTTCGCCCAACTGTTTGAACTGCCGTTGATGCATCACTGCATCCCCATTGACTGGCAAGCCGACGCCGCGCGCTGGCGGCAGAAGGATTTACCCTTGGCGGATTGGAGTAAACAGCTGATCGACAGCGACTATCTGCATCCGCTGTTCCATCACTGGCTGCTGCTGGAAGGACAGCGCAGTATGCGTGGCGTGCGCCTCAATACGCTTGGCTGGTTTGACTTCAAATCGGCCTGGTTTGCGCCGCCGGAGCTGTGATCCTTTCGCGCTGTCATATAAATGTCTAGAATGAGCCGTTCTCAACGGGGTGCCTTGAAATCAGGGCTGAGAGAAACCCGTCGAACCTGATCCGGCTAATACCGGCGTAGGGATTTGAGATGCCTCACTCCTCAGATCCTTTGCGACTCAACTTATCTTCTCCTCAAGGAGCGCAAAGTGTTAAACAAAGTTCTGCCTGTGTTGCTGCTGGTTGCGGCACCGGCTTTCGCTGCCAAACCGGTTCTCACCGTTTACACCTACGATTCGTTCTCTGCCGATTGGGGCCCCGGTCCAGCGGTAAAAAAAGCCTTTGAAGCGCAGTGCGGCTGCGAACTGAAGTACGTAGCGCTGGAAGATGGCGTATCGCTGCTCAATCGTGTGCGCATGGAAGGCAAAAACAGCAAAGCCGATGTGGTGCTGGGGCTGGATAACAATCTGGTGCAGGCGGCGGAGAAAACCGGGCTGTTTGCCAAAAGCAGCGTTGATACCAAAGCATTATCGTTGCCAGATGGCTGGCACAACGACACCTTCATTCCGTTCGATTATGGCTACTTCGCCTTCGTCTACGACAAAAACAAACTGAAGAATCCGCCGAAGAGCCTGAAAGAACTGATCGAAAGCCCGGAAAAATGGCGCGTGATTTATGAAGATCCGCGCACCAGCACGCCGGGTCTTGGCTTGCTGCTGTGGATGCAAAAAGTTTATGGCGATAACGCGCCTGACGCGTGGCAGAAGCTGGCACAAAAAACCGTTACCGTCACCAAAGGCTGGAGCGAAGCTTACGGCCTGTTCCTGAAAGGCGAAGGCGATCTGGTGCTGAGCTACACCACTTCTCCGGCTTATCACATTATCGAAGAGAAGAAAGAGAACTACGCTGCGGCCGAATTCAGCGAAGGCCACTATTTGCAGGTGGAAGTTGCCGCGCAGCTCGCCAGCAGCAAACAGCCCAAGCTGGCGCAGCAGTTCATGCAGTTTATGGTTTCTCCGGCCTTCCAGCAGACCATTCCCACCGGCAACTGGATGTATCCGGTGATCAAAAGCGATCTGCCAGTCGGTTATCAAACGCTGCAGGTGCCCGCCAAGGCGTTGCAGTACACGCCAGCCGAAGTGGCCGACCATCGCGCCGCGTGGATCAGCGCATGGCAAAGCGCCGTTAGCCGTTAATGCCCGGCTGGTTAATTCCCGGTAGCGCCGTCGCGCTGTTGCTGTGCGCGGTGGCGCTGTTGGCGTTTGGCGCATTGGTGATGGTTGCGCCGGCCACCGACTGGCGTGCGCTGCTCGACGACAGTTATCTGCATCATGTGCTGCTGTTCTCGTTTGAGCAGGCGTTGCTGTCGGCGCTGTTGTCGGTGCTGCCCGCAATCCTGCTGGCGCGCGCGCTCTATCGCCGCCGTTTTCCCGGTCGCAACCTGTTGCTGCGCCTGTGCGCCATGACGCTGGTTCTGCCGGTGCTGGTGGCGGTGTTTGGCTTGCTCAGCGTCTACGGTCGCAGCGGCTGGCTGGCGCACCTGTGCGCGGCCATTGGCTTTGACTACCACTTTTCACCGTACGGCCTGCAGGGCATTCTGCTGGCGCACGTCTTCTTTAATCTGCCGCTGGCGACGCGCCTGCTGTTACAGGCGCTGGAGAGCATTCCCGGCGAGCAGCGGCAAGTCGCCGCCCAGCTCGGCCTGCGCGGCTGGAATCTGTTTCGCTGGCTGGAATGGCCGTGGCTGCGCCGTCAGATTCTACCGACGGCAGCGCTGATCTTTATGCTCTGCTTCGCCAGCTTCGCCACGGTGCTGGCGCTCGGCGGCGGACCGCAGGCCACCACGCTGGAACTGGCGATCTATCAGGCGCTGAATTTCGACTACGATCCGGGCCGCGCGGCGCTGCTGGCGCTGTTACAGCTCGGTTGCTGTTTGCTGCTGGTATTGCTGAGCCAGCGCTTTAGCAAAGCCATTCCCACCGGCAGCCAGAGCATTCGCGGCTGGCGCGATCCGCAGGATTCATGGCAGGCGCGCATCAGCGATACTGTATTGATTGGTCTGGCGCTGCTGCTGCTGTTACCGCCGCTGGCGGCAGTAATCGTCGATGGTTTGCGCGGCGGCGTCGCCGGTGCACTGCAACAAGCGGCGCTGTGGCAAGCCACCTTCACCTCGCTGCGCATCGCCATCGGTGCTGGCCTGCTTTGCGTGGTGCTGACCATGATGCTGCTGTGGAGCAGCCGCGAACTGCGGCAGCGCCAGAACGTGATCGCCGCGCAGGCGATGGAAATGAGCGGCATGCTGATTCTGGCGATGCCGGGTATTGTGCTGGCGAGCGGTTTCTTCCTGCTGTTCAACGCCACCGTAGGGCTGCCGCAGCGCGCCGATGGTTTGGTGATCTTTACTAATGCCCTGATCGCCATCCCTTACGCCATGAAAGTGCTGGAGAATCCGATGCGCGATATTAGCGCCCGTTACAGCCAGCTCTGCGTTTCACTCGGCATCTCCGGCTTCAATCGTTTGCGGCTGATTGAGCTACGCGCGCTGAAACGCCCAGTTGCCCAGGCGTTGGCGTTTGCCTGCGTGCTGTCGATTGGCGATTTCGGCGTGGTCGCGCTGTTTGGCAGCGCCGATTTCCGCACGCTGCCCTTCTACCTGTTCCAGCAGATTGGCGCCTATCGCGGTGCGGACGGCGCCGTCACCGCATTGCTATTGCTGCTGTTCTGCTTGTTACTCTTTACTCTGATGGAAAAATTACCGGGTCGCCATGCTGACACTGAATAACCTCACTTACCTTTATCAGCATCTGCCGATGCGCTTCAGTTTTGCGGCGCAGGCCGGTGAACGTCTGGCGATCCTCGGTCCGAGCGGCGCGGGGAAAAGTACCTTGCTGAGTCTAATTGGCGGTTTTTTGCCGATCAATCAAGGCGCGCTGGTGATGAACGGCGTCGATCATACCCACAGCGTGCCGTCGGCGCGTCCGGTTTCCATGCTGTTCCAGGAGAACAACCTTTTTCCGCATCTGACGGTGCAGCAGAACATGGCGTTGGGTTTACATCCGGGCCTGAAACTGACGCGCGAACAGCAGCAGCAAGTCGTGGATATCGCCGAGCAAACTGGCCTGCAGGCCATGCTCACGCGTTTGCCAGGCGAGCTTTCCGGCGGCCAGCGTCAGCGCGTGGCACTGGCGCGTTGCCTGCTGCGCAATCAGCCGATTTTGCTGCTGGATGAGCCTTTCTCAGCGCTGGATCCGGCGCTGCGCAACGAGATGCTGCAGCTGGTTCGTTCGGTATGCGAAAGCCGCAACATCACCTTGTTGATGGTGTCGCACAGTCTGGAAGATGCTCAGCAAATTGCGCCGCGCAGTTTGGTGATCGTCGATGGGCGCATCTATTGGGATGGCAGCACTGAAAGTTTGGTGCGTGGTGAAAGTGAGGCGGCCGCCATCCTTGGCGTGACATCGCGTTAAGCGAAGAAGACTTTCCACAGCAGGTGGCGGAAGATCGGCATCATTGGATGGAACTGGATAGCGATAAACGCGCCCAGGCCAATTGCCGCCATTAGCGGAGCCAGCCAGCGCAGGCGCGCAGTCGGCAGATATTTCGTTGCCCAATCGACGGTTTTTCCGCTGCGCCACCAGCGCCACAGCAACCAGCCACCGATCCACAACAGCAGCGCCACCAGCAACAGCAACCACTTAAAGCTGCCGCCCTGTGCGGCCTGCGGCACGTCAATCGCCACGCCCGCCAGAATGCCCGGCATCAAATAAGCGGGTGGCCAGAGAATACAACCAATCAGGTTAGGCGGCAGGAACTTGCGCACTGGCAGTTCCAGCATGCCGGCTGCCAGCGGAATCAGCGGACGCGTCGGCCCAACAAAACGCCCTACCAAAATGGTAAGCATGCTGTGCTGATGCAGCGCATGTTCAGTTTTATCGAGCAAGCCTTTGTATTTTTGTATGTATTTCCAACGATGCAGCGGCCCCTGAAACTTCCAGCCGATGCCATACGAAACCCAATCCCCGATGAGGCAACCAGCAAAACCTGCCGCCCACGCCGGGTAAAGACCAATTTGTCCACTTCCAACCAGCGCCCCAAGGCTGGCCATTAATACCGTGCCCGGCAACAGCAATCCCACGAATGCCAGCGACTCAAGGAAAGTCACCAGCGCAACGGCGATCAGCGCGTACTCCAGCGATTGCGAAAACAGGTGTTGAATCCAGGCTTCCATAAATATCCTCTGCGGAATATAGAGGCTGGATTGTCCAGAGCATACTCATGGTCGTCAAGGCAAGAATTGTAGAACGATGTTGACAAAGTGGTGACAATTTCGCCTGCGGGACACTGTATAAACATCCATGTTATACTTCATGCAATTCATTCTCTGGAGTTAACGTGACCGATCCGCGCGCAGGTTTTCTGCTTACCCGACATTGGCGAGATACGCCGACCGGCAGCGAAGTGGTGCTGTGGCTGGCAACCGACAGCGGCCCGCAGCGGCTGGTGCTGCCTGCCCAGGAATCCGTGGCGTTTGTTCCCGAGGAGTTCCGCGCGCAAACCGAAGCACTGATCCGCGATGAGCGACACACACGCCTGCAGACGCTGGAGCTGAAGGATTTCCGCCGCCGCCCGGTGTTTGGCCTCTATTGCCGTAGCAATCGCCAGCTGCAAAACCTGGAAAAGCGCCTGCGTGAAAACGGTATTCCGGTATATGAAGTAGATATCCGTCCACCCGAACGCTATTTGATGGAGCGCTTTATCACCGCGCCGGTGTGGTTTAGCGGTGAAACACGCGGTGACAGCGTGGTCAACGCGCGCCTGAAGCCGCATCCTGATTACCGTCCGCAGCTGAAATGGGTATCGCTGGATATCGAAACAACACAGCATGGCGAACTCTACTGCATCGGGCTGGAAGGCTGCGGTCAGCGCCAGGTTTACATGCTTGGTCCGCCCAACGGCGATGCCAGCACAGTCGATTTTGAGCTGATTTATGTCGATAGCCGCCCGCAGCTGCTTGAGCAGCTCAACGCATGGTTTGAGCGGCATGAACCGGATGTGATTATCGGCTGGAACGTGGTGCAGTTCGACTTGCGCGTATTGCAGAAACACGCCGATCGCTACGGCATTCCGCTGCGTTTAGGGCGTCAGAAGCAGGCGCTGGAGTGGCGCGAGCACGGCTTCAAACCCGGCGTGTTCTTCGCGCAGGCAACGGGCCGCTTGATTATTGATGGCATCGACGCGCTCAAATCCGCCTTCTGGGATTTCCCCTCTTTCAGCCTTGAAGCGGTGTCGCGCCAACTGCTGGGCGAAGGCAAAGCCATCGACAATCCGTGGGATCGCATGGAGGAGATCAACTGGCGCTTTGCCAACGATAAACCGGCGCTGGCGAAATATAACCTCAAAGATTGCGAACTGGTGACGCGCATCTTCCAGCACACCGCCATCATGCCGTTCCTGCTGGAACGCGCCACGGTGAACGGTTTAGCGGTGGATCGCCACGGCGGTTCGGTGGCGGCCTTTGGTCATCTCTATATTCCGCGCATGCACCGCGCCGGTTTCGTGGCGCCGAATCTCGGCGAAGTGGCGCCGGAAGCTAGCCCCGGCGGCTACGTGATGGATTCGCGGCCCGGCCTGTACGATTCGGTGCTGGTGCTGGATTACAAAAGCCTCTATCCCTCAATTATTCGCACCTTCCTCATCGATCCCGTTGGGCTGGTGGAAGGATTGGCGCATCCGGATGACGCCGATTCCGTGCCCGGCTTCCGCAACGCGCGCTTCTCCCGCGAAACGCACTGCTTACCGGCGATTGTCGAGCAGATTTGGCAAGGCCGTGAAGCCGCCAAGCGCGACAACAACAAGCCGCTGTCGCAGGCGCTGAAAATTATCATGAATGCTTTTTATGGCGTGCTCGGCACCAGCGCCTGCCGCTTCTTCGATCCGCGCCTCGCGTCATCCATCACCCTGCGCGGCCACGCCATCATGCAGCAAACGCGCGAGCTGATTGAAGCGGAAGGCTATGATGTGATTTACGGCGATACCGATTCGACCTTCGTCTGGCTAAAAGGCGCGCGCAGTGAAGCTGAGGCGACGGCGATTGGTCGTCAGCTGGCTGAACAGGTTAATGGCTGGTGGCAGCAGCATCTGCAATCGACTTATGGGCTGGATAGCGCGCTGGAGCTGGAGTATGAAACCCACTTCAGCCGTTTTCTGATGCCGACCATTCGCGGCGCCGAACAGGGCAGCAAAAAGCGTTATGCCGGCATGATTCGCAGCGATGGCGGTGAGCGACTGGTGTTTAAAGGCCTCGAATCGGTGCGCACCGACTGGACGCCGCTGGCGCAGCAATTCCAGCAAAACCTTTATGGCCGCATTTTCCGTGGCGAGCCGTGGCAGGATTACATTCGCGAAACGGTCGCGCAGCTGCTGGCCGGTGAACTCGACGATCAGCTGGTGTATAAAAAACGCCTGCGTCGTGCGCTGAAAGATTACGAGCGCAATGTGCCGCCACACGTGCGCGCTGCGCGCCTCGCCGATGAGCACAACCGCAAGCTGCAGCGCCCGTTGCAGTATCAAAATGGCGGCTCGATTCGCTATGTGATGGCAACAGCCGGCCCGGAACCGCTTGAGGCGCGTAATACGCCTCTCGACTACGATCATTACGTCACCAAACAGCTGCAACCGGTGGCTGACGGCATTTTACCCTTCGTCGGTGATGACTTTGCTACACTCATAACTGGGCAGCTGGGGCTTTTTTGACAGGTGACGAATGCCTTGCCATCCAGTACCATAGCGCCCTTCCTGATTCTCACCGCACACACAATCTGACCAAACACCCGTTTGGCGGTTGGGTATTGCCTGAGTACAGGTGAACTTCTTTATGGCATGTCAGAGAGTCGAGCAAAAAATATATGGTTTTTACACTGGGTCAGCGCTGGATTAGTGATACGGAAAGTGAACTGGGATTGGGCACGGTGGTCGCGATCGATACGCGCATGATCACCATGCTTTTTCCGGCAACCGGCGAAAACCGCCTGTATGCCCGAAATGATTCTCCGGTTACTCGTGTGATTTTCAATCCGGGTGACACCATCACCAGCTACGAAGGCTGGCAGATGTGCGTCGATGAAGTCCGCAACGAAAACGATTTAATGACTTACATCGGCACGCGTCTCGACACCGAAGAAACCGGCGTCGTCATGCGCGAAGTGATGCTGGACAGCAAACTGGTGTTCAGCAAGCCGCAGGATCGCCTGTTCGCCGGTCAGCTCGACCGCATGGACCGCTTTGCGCTGCGTTTCCGCGCGCGCAAATATCACAGCGAGCAATACCGCCTGCCGATCAGCGGCCTACGCGGTATGCGCACCAACCTGATTCCGCATCAGCTGCACATCGCCCACGATGTTGGCCGTCGTCACGCGCCGCGCGTACTGCTGGCGGATGAAGTGGGTTTAGGTAAAACCATTGAAGCCGGGATGATCATCCAGCAACAGCTGCTGGCGGGTCGTGCCGAGCGCGTGCTGATTGTGGTGCCGGAAACGCTGCAACATCAGTGGCTGGTGGAAATGCTGCGTCGCTTCAACCTGCGCTTTGCGCTGTTTGATGACGATCGCTACACCGAAGCGCAACACGACAGCGACAACGCCTTTGAAACCGAGCAGCTGATTATCTGTTCGCTCGATTTTGTGCGCCGTAACAAGCAGCGTCTTGAACTGCTGGCCGATGCCGAGTGGGATCTGCTGGTGGTCGATGAAGCGCACCATCTGGCATGGAGCGAAGACGCACCAAGCCGCGAATATCAGGTTATCGAGCAGCTGGCAGAGAAAACCGCGGGCGTACTGCTGCTGACTGCAACGCCAGAGCAGCTGGGCTTAGAGAGCCACTTTGCGCGTCTGCGCCTGCTTGACCCGAACCGTTTCCACGATTTCGGCCAGTTTGTCGAAGAGCAGCAGCATTATCGTCCGGTGGCCGATGCGGTGAGCTCGCTGCTGGCCGATCACGCCATCAGCAAAGATGAGATGAACCTGATTAACGATCTGATCGGTGAACAGGATATCGAGCCGCTGCTGCAGGTGGCTAACAGCGATCGCGATGGCAAAGAAGATGCGCGTAAAGAGCTGGTCTCAATGCTGATGGATCGCCACGGCACCAGCCGCGTGCTGTTCCGTAACACCCGTAACGGCGTGAAAGGCTTCCCGAAACGTGAGCTGCACCAGATTCGTCTGCCGCTGCCCGCGCAGTATCAAACCGCGATTAAAGTCTCCGGCATCATGGGCACACGCAAAAGCGCAGAAGAGCGCGCGCGTGACATGCTATATCCTGAGCAGATTTATCAGGAATTTGAAGGCGATAGCGGCACGTGGTGGAACTTCGATCCGCGCGTTGAGTGGCTGATGGGCTACCTCACCAGCAACCGTAAAGAGAAAGTGCTGGTGATCTGCGCCAAAGCAGCCACCGCGTTGCAGCTGGAGCAGGTGTTGCGTGAGCGTGAAGGCATCCGCGCCGCCGTGTTCCACGAAGGCTTGTCGATTATCGAACGCGACCGCGCAGCGGCCTTCTTCGCCTCCGAGGAGGATGGCGCGCAGGTGTTGCTGTGTTCCGAAATCGGTTCAGAAGGCCGTAACTTCCAGTTCGCCAGCCGTTTGGTGATGTTCGATCTGCCGTTTAATCCGGATCTGCTGGAGCAGCGTATTGGTCGTCTCGATCGTATCGGCCAGATGCATGACATCCAGATTCTGGTGCCGTGGCTGGAGAAAACCGCGCAGGCGGTGTTGCTGCGTTGGTATCACGAAGGGCTGGATGCGTTTGAACACACCTGCCCAACCGGCCGCGCCATTTATGACAAAGAGTACAATCAGCTGATTGAATATCTTGCCGCGCCGGAAAATCCGCAGGGGCTTGATGAGTTCGTCAGCGAAAGCCGTAAGCAGCACGATGCGCTGAAATCACAGCTGGAACAGGGCCGCGATCGCCTGCTGGAACTGAACTCCAACGGCGGAGATGCGGCTCAGGAGCTGGCGAATGCCATCGGCGAGCAGGACAACGATACCGATCTGGTTAACTTCGCGCTGAACCTGTTCGATATCGTCGGTATCAATCAGGAAGACCGTAGCGATAGCCTGATTGTGCTGACGCCATCAGATCACATGCTGGTGCCTGATTTCCCTGGCTTGCCGGAAGAGGGTTGCACCGTGACCTTTAACCGCAACCAGGCGCTGTCGCGCGAAGATACCCAGTTTATTACCTGGGAACATCCGCTGATCCTCAACGGTCTTGACCTGATTCTCTCGGGCGATACCGGCAGCTGTGCGCTGTCGCTGCTGAAGAATAAGGCGCTGCCGGTCGGTACGCTGCTGGTCGAGATGATCTATGTGGTTGAAGCGCAAGCGCCGAAAAGCCTGCAGCTCACCCGCTTCCTGCCGCCAACGCCGGTGCGTTTGCTGATGGATCGTGCCGGTAACAATCTGGCGGGCAAAGTCGAGTTCGAAAGCTTTAACCGTCAGCTGAATGCGGTGAATCGTCATACCGGCAGTAAGCTGGTGAATGCGGTGCAGCAAGATGTGCATGAGATTCTGACTCAGGCTGAGAAAGCGATCGTGCCAGAAGCGCAGGCGATTATCGCGGCAGCGAAAGTGGAAGCCGAAGAGAAGCTCGGTGCTGAGCTGTCACGTCTCGAAGCGCTGCGCGCGGTTAACCCCAACATCCGTGATGATGAGGTTGAAGCGCTGGAAAGCAATCGCGAACAGGTATTGGAAAGCCTGGGCGATGCAGGCTGGCGTCTTGATGCGCTGCGCCTGATCGTTGTCACGCACCAATAATGTTCAGGACCGCGACATCATGCTGATGGAAGCTTACAACCCGCCGCTCGAACCCTGGCTGCATATTCTGTATCAGGACGAGCACATTATGGTGGTGAATAAACCGAGCGGGTTGCTGTCGGTGCCGGGCCGTCTGGAGGAGCACAAGGATAGCGTGATGACGCGTATCCAGCGTGATTTCCCGCAGGCGGAATCGGTGCATCGTCTTGATATGGCCACCAGCGGCGTGATCGTCGTGGCCCTGAATAAAGCGGCTGAGCGTGAGCTCAAGCGCCAGTTCCGTGAACGCGAGCCCTCTAAATATTATGTGGCGCGCGTGTGGGGCCATCCAGCGGCAGAAGAGGGTTTGATCGATCTGCCGCTGATTTGCGACTGGCCGAATCGGCCTAAGCAGATGGTGTGTTTCGAGAACGGTAAAGCGGCGCAGACCGAGTATCAGGTGCTGGAGTATGAAGCGACGAACAGTGCGCGCGTTAAGCTCAAGCCAATTACCGGACGTTCACACCAGCTGCGCGTGCATCTGCTGGCGCTGGGGCATCCGATTCTTGGCGACCGCTTTTATGCGCATGAAGAGGCGCTAGCGATGGCGCCGCGTTTGCAGCTGCATGCGGAGTCGCTGACGATCACGCATCCGGCGTTTGGCAATAGCATGACGTTCAGGCAGCCGGCGGAATTTTAGCCATAAAAAAGGTCGTCATAAATGACGACCCTACCAAATAATCGTCCTGAAAGACGATTATTTGAAGCCTTTCTCCTTACGAATCAAATCGTAAGCCGCCTGAATCTCCTGCGCTTTCTGTTTCGCCATCTCCATCATCTCCGGCGGTAAACCTTTCGCCACCAGCTTGTCAGGGTGATGCTCGCTCATCAGCTTGCGGTAGGCGCGCTTGATGGTGGTGCCATCATCACTGCTTTTCACGCCCAGCACGCTGCAGGCATCTTCCAGCGTTGGACCGCGTTGCGCCTGCTGATAGGCGCCGCCACGTGAAGAACCGCTGCCGCCAAATTGCTGTCCGCCTTCCATCATGCGCAGGAACTGATCGAACTGTGCGCGTGAAATACCGAGCTCTTCGGCAATCACATACAACACCTGACGTTCGTTGGGATGCAGTGAACCATCGGCGAATGCAGCCTGGATTTGGATTTCCAGAAACATCCGAATCAGATCAAATCGGCCAAAGCAGGCGCTGCGCAGTTCGCGCAATTTACTACGCAGCGGATAGTCGCTCTGCTTGCCTTCACGGAACGCACGTTGCGCAGCAGTGCGTGCATCGCCATGCAGCTGCATACGATCCATAAATAAGGAAGCAATCTGGATATCCGCTTCGGTGACGCGCCCTTTTGACTTGGTCAAATGGCCCATCACCTGGAAGGTGGTACTGAAAAACAGAGTTTGGCGCGCCTGGTTATTGGCGAAGTAGCCCTGTCCTTTTACGCTGCGCACTTTGTCAAACATGTGACCAATGATCAGACCCAGTACAATGCCCCAAAAGCCTGCCCCGGAAAATATCCCGAGCGCCAGACCAATTACTTTTCCCCAGTAGCGCATAAACTCCTCAATTCGCCATGCTTGCGGCTGAAAATTGCATTATCATACCTGTCATTTATCTCAGCGCCTAACGGCAACGCGGACAGACAAGGATTAACACTGGCGCAACGCCGGGCAGTAAGTTAGTCTCTGACCGGATTGTCGGCATGATGCCAGTTTTCATGGAATTATCGAAACCGCGTATGAAAAAACGTATACCTACCTTGCTGGCTACCATGATTGGTGCAGCGCTTTATAGCCAGTCATCACTCGCCGACGATCTGATGTCGCAGTGCATGCTGGGCGTGCCGAGTTACAACCGCCCGCTGGTCAATGGCGACACCAACTCGCTGCCGGTCACCATCCATTCTGATTCAGCCAAAGGCAACTATCCGAATGATGCAGTGTTCACTGGCAATGTCGATGTGCAGCAGGGCAACAGCCGCCTGCGCGCCGACGAAATGCAGTTGCATCAGCGTCAGCAAGATGGCCAAACGACGCCGGTCCGTACCGTGGATGCGCTGGGTAATGTGCACTATGACGACAATCAGGTCATCCTCAAAGGTCCGAAAGCCTGGTCAAATCTGAACACCAAAGACACTAACGTGTGGAACGGTGATTATCAGATGGTTGGCCGTCAGGGCCGCGGCGATGCCGATCAGATGAAACTGCGCGGTAATAATCGCTACACCATTCTGGAAAACGGCAGCTTTACCTCCTGTTTGCCGGGTTCCAACAGCTGGAGCGTGGTCGGTTCCGAAGTGATTCAGGACCGCGAAGAAGAAGTCGCGGAGATCTGGAACGCCCGCTTTAAGCTTGGCAATGTGCCGGTATTCTACAGCCCTTATCTGCAGTTACCGATTGGCGATCGTCGCCGCTCGGGCTTCCTAATCCCGAATGCGAAATACGGCAGTAATAACGGCTTCGAATTCATGCTGCCGTATTACTGGAACATCGCGCCGCAGGCCGATGCCACTATCACGCCGCACTATATGGAAAAACGCGGTCTGCAATTGCAGAACGAATTCCGCTATTTGACGGTGTTTGGTGCGGGCTTGATGGAGCTGGATTATCTGCAATCAGATAAGCAGTACGACAACGATAAAGCGGTGCGTGGTATCGCGCAGAATGACAGCTCCGATCGCTGGCTGTTCTACTGGCGTCATGCGGGCGTCTACGATAAGCACTGGCGCTTCAACGCCGATTACACCAAGGTAAGCGATCCTTATTACTTCAACGATCTTGAGTCGAAGTACTACAGCTCCACCGACGGTTACGCCACGCAGAAATTCAGCCTGGGCTACGCGGATACCAATTGGGACGCGACGCTGTCGACCAAAGACTTCCAGGTCTTTGGTAATACCAGCAACAGCAACGTTTACCGTGCAATGCCGCAGCTCGATCTGAATTTCTATCAGAACGATATGGGGCCGTTTGATGGTCGTATCTTTGCCCAGGCGGTGAAATTTACCAACGTGAATAGCCAGATGCCTGAAACCACGCGTCTGCACGTTGAACCAACCCTGAATCTGCCGCTGTCAAACGGCTGGGCAAGTCTGGATACCGAAGCGAAATTCCTGGCGACGCACTATCAGCAAGACGACGTTGAGTACTACAACACCTCGGTTAACACCGCCGGTGATAACCAGCTGAAAAACTCGGTTAACCGTACGCTGCCACAGTTTAAAGTGGATGGTCGTTTAGTGTTTGACCGCGCGATGGATTGGGAACCAGGCTACACGCAAACGCTGGAACCGCGCGTTCAATACCTTTACGTTCCATATCGTAACCAGAGCGATATCTATCCGTACGACTCCACTTTATTGCAAACCGACTACACCGGCCTGTTCCGCGATCGTACTTACAGCGGCCTGGATCGCATCGCTTCAGCGAATGAAGTGGCGACCGGCGTAACCACACGTATTTATGATAACGATCTGGTTGAACGTTTTAACGTTTCTGTGGGTCAAATCTACTCGTTTACCCCATCTCGTACCGGCGTAAACCAGACGAACAAAGAAGATGACACCGGCAGCCTCGTTTGGGCCGGCGACACTTACTGGAAAATCAGCGATCGTTGGGGCGCGCGTGGCGGTCTGCAATATGACACCCGCCTCGACAACGTTGCGCAGGGCAATGCGATTGTTGAGTATCGTCAGGATGCCGATCGTATGGTGCAGCTGAGCT
>NZ_DAMBSA010000074.1:0-15056 GCF_032054795.1 Pantoea sp. CTOTU49201 | reverse complement strand
GCCCAAGCCACCAGAATGCCGTTGAACAATCCCATAATCAGACCGGCACCTAACGCCGCCGGAATCGTCAGTGAAGCAAACGCCGGATCGAGCGACACCACCATCGCCACCACTGCGGTGGTACCGAGCATCGATCCCACCGACAAATCGATGCCACCGGTGAGAATGACAAAGGTCATGCCCGCCGCCAGCACGATGTTGATCGAGGCCTGACGCGTAATGTTGAGCAGATTGCCCTCGGTGAAGAAGTTCGGCGTGACAAAGCCAAATACCGCCACGATCAGGATCAAAATCGGCAAGATACCGACGGTTTGCAGCAGGTCACTCATTAACGCGCGCTTTAGCGTTGGACTTTTTACGCGTGCGGATTCACTGGTCATTGCGCTCTCCTCAGGCCTGAACCGGCTGCGCGCCGGTGGCCAGTGTCATAATGTTTTCCTGGCTAATTTCTGCCCCACTCAACTCACCGGCGATAGCGCCTTCACGCATCACATAGACGCGGTCGCTCATGCCAACCACTTCCGGTAACTCACTGGAGATCATCAAAATCGCCACGCCCTGCTGCGCCATCTGCTGCATCATGCGGTAGATTTCGCTCTTGGCGCCGACATCAACGCCGCGCGTCGGCTCATCGAGAATCAGGATGCGCGGCGCGATTGCCACCCAGCGTGAAATCAGCAGCTTCTGCTGATTGCCGCCGGACAAGCCACCCGCGCGCACCTGCGCATGCGGCACGCGGATGTTGAGCGCATCAATCGCCTCGCTGGCGATCTTCTGCCCTTTGCGCCGGTTCAGCAGGCCGTAGCTGGCATCGCGCTCCAGCGTCGCCATCACAATGTTGTCCTGCGCCGCCAGTTCGAGGAATAATCCCTGCTCTTTGCGGTTCTCAGTGAGAAAACCGATGCCACGTGCAATGGCGTCACGCGGCGAGTGAATCTGCACTTTTTCCCCGTCGATCCAGATCTCACCGCCGCTCGGTTGATGCACGCCAAAAATCAGCTGCGCCAGTTCGCTGCGCCCGGCGCCAACCAGCCCCGCGAGGCCGACGATCTCGCCGGCACGCACCGACAGGCTGCTGGGATGCACTTTGCGTTTGTCGCACAGGTGATTGACGGCGAGACGGATGTCGCCGAGCGGAATGTTGCGGTCTTTGTTGAACAGATCGCTGAGCGGCCGCCCGACCATCATGCGCACCAGCTCGCTGGCATTAAGCTGCTCGCGCGTCAGGCTGCCGACGTACTGCCCGTCGCGCAGCACGCTAACGCGATCCGACAGCTCATACACTTCCGCCATGCGATGGCTGATGTAGATGATCGCCATCCCTTCGCTGCGCAAACGTTTAATCAGCGCAAACAGCTGCTCGGTTTCACGGTTCGAGAGTGCGGCAGTCGGCTCATCCATTACCAGAATGCGGCTGTTGCGGTGCAGCGCGCGGGCGATTTCCACCTGCTGCTGCTCGGCAATGCTCAGGCGACTAACCAGATCGGTGGCGCTGAACTGCGCGCCCAGCCGATCAATCACTCGCTGCGCCTCTTCCGCCATCTGTCGACGCTTTACCAGGCCCGCGCGGGTGATTTCACTGCCGAGAAAGATGTTCTCCGCCACCGTCAGATTCGGTGCCAGATTGATCTCCTGATAAATCAGGGTGATGCCCGCCGCCAACGCCTCTTTTGGGCCTTTTATGACATATGGCTGGCCGTCGATAAGAATTTCCCCGCTGCTGGCGGTATAAGCACCGGCCAGAATCTTCATCAATGTACTTTTGCCCGCGCCGTTTTCGCCCATCAGCGCATGCACTTCACCGGGCCAGACCGTGAGATCGACGCCCTTCAGCGCATAGAAGTTGCCGAAGCGTCGGGTGATTCCCCGCATGGAGAGTATCGGTGTGGCATCCATTTACAGACTCCTGCTGGCAAAGGTTGCAGCGAGTAAAGCCTCCTTAGATAAATGGAAAATGTCAGCGGCCATTCATATTTGTCATATTTCGCCCCGATCGCGCTTCTATACTCGCCAGCAGTTGAGCGGTAAGGAGTGGCAGCCATGAGTCACAGTCTGCACTGGCACGCGGGCGCACGCAGTCGCCTGCTGCTGTTTAATCTGCTGGTGATGTCGGTGACGCTGGCGGTGAGCCTGGTAGCGATTTTTGGATTTCGCCACGCAGGTCACATTCAGGAACAGGCGCAGGCACAAACGCTGGCGGATATGAACGGCAGCCTGGCGCTGGCGCGCGATACCGCCAATGTGGCAATCGCGGCGGTGCGTTTATCGCAGGTGGTCGGCGCGCTGGAGTATCAGAGCGAATCTGCGCGCCTGCAGCAAACGCAGCAGGAGCTGCAACGGTCGCTGAGCTTGCTGGCGAATGCGCCACTGGCGTCGCAACAGCCGCAGCTGTTGACGCGCATCCGCGAGCGCAGCCAGATGCTGGAACAGACCATCAACCAATTGCTGCGCGCCGGACATCAACGCCATCTGCAGCGCAACGTCATGCTCAGCGGGCTGTGGCAATCGCAGCTATTACTCAATCGCATTGACCTGCTAACGCGCACCGATTCCCCTTCCGCCGCGCTGCGCCAGCAAACCCACAGCTTATTCAGCGTGGCGATTCAATCCAGCGCGCCGCAGGCCGCAGTGCAGCAGCTGCAATCGGTGCTGCGTCAGTGGCAAGCGTTAAGGCTCAACGGCGTGCTGAATACGCAGGTGCAGCGGCTGATCGCCACCAGCACTGATTTGCAGCCGGTGGCGCAGCAGCTGGAGCAGAGTGATATTGCCATCGCCTACGCCACCTATCGCATCAAAGCGCTGGTGGCGATGCTCAACGACGACATCACCCATTACGTGCAGCTGGTGGCGCAGCAGAGCGACGCTCGCAGCGCGGTAACCCATGAAGAGCTGGATTCGATCATCGGTTTTATCGGCCTGTTTATGCTGCTGGCGCTGCTGATCACCGGTTACGCCGGTTACTACATCTACCGCAATCTCGGTTCGAGTCTCACCGCCATCGCCCATGCCATGACGCGGCTGGCACAGGGCGAAAAGAGCGTCAACGTGCCAGGTCTGGCGCGGCGTGATGAGCTGGGCGATCTGGCGCGCGCCTTCAACGTGTTTGCGCGCAACACCGCGTCGCTGGCGCACACCTCACGGCTGCTGAAAGAGAAAAGCAACCAGCTGGAATCGACCTTTCTCGCCATGCGCGACGGCTTTGCGCTGTTTGATAACAGCGGCCAGCTGGTAGTGTGGAATGCGCAATATGCCGAGCTGCTGGGCATTGCGCCGCGTGAGCTGCATCGCGGTTTGCACTATCAGCAGCTTCTGAAACGCGTCGATGTTGAACTCAAAGGCTTAGCCGATGCGCAGGAAGTGCGGCTGGCGGATGGGCGCACGCTGGAGCTGCGTTTTAGCCCGGTGCCACGGCGCGGCATGGTGAATACCGTGCTGGAGCGCACCACGCGCAAGGCGCTGGAAGAGGCGCTGCTGCACAGCCAGAAGATGAAAGCGGTGGGACAGCTAACCGGCGGACTGGCGCACGACTTTAATAATCTGCTGGCGGTGATCATCGGCAGCCTGGCGTTGACCGTCGATCAGCTGCCGCCCGGCACACTCGCCAGCCGTATCGATCGTGCGCGTCAGGCCGCCGACCGCGCGGCGCAGCTGACGCAGCGTTTGCTGGCCTTTTCACGTAAGCAGGCGCTCTATCCGCGCGCGGTATCAGTGGTTGAGCTGGTGGATAATCTGCATTCACTGCTGCAACACGCACTTTTGCCCGGCCAGCAGCTGGTGATCGATGCGCAGCGTCCTGGCTGGCCAGCGTGGATCGATGCCGGACAGCTGGAGAACGCGTTGATCAATCTGGTGGTCAACGCGCGCGATGCGATGGCGCAGCAGAGCGGCGAAATCCACCTGCGAATCTGGAATCAGCGCAAACAGGAAGCCGACGGCAAGCGCGATCGCGTCACCATTGAAGTGATCGATCACGGCTGCGGCATGTCGGCCGAGGTGCGTGAACAGGTGTTCGAGCCGTTCTTCACCACCAAAGCCATCGGTAGCGGCAGCGGTTTGGGCTTATCGATGGTGTATGGCTTTGTGCGTCAATCTGGCGGCCAGATCGAGCTGGAGACCGCGCCCGGTCAAGGCACCACCGTGCGGCTGTTATTGCCGCGCGCGCCAGAAGCGGCACAACCGCTCAGCGTGCCGCCGCCGCTGGTGCCACAGGCCAGCAACGATCGGCTGGTGTTGGTGCTGGATGATGAACCGACGGTGCGACAAACGCTGTGCGAACATCTACACCAGCTGGGTTATCTGACGCTGGAGTGTGGCGATGGCGAAAGTGCGCTGACGCTGCTGCGCCAGACGCCGGATATCGATTTGCTAATCAGTGATTTGATGCTGCCGGGCGGTATTAACGGCGCGGATGTGATTCGTCAGGCGCAGGCGCAGTGGCCACATCTGGCGACGGTGTTGATCAGCGGTCAGGATCTGCGCCAGACGCAGGTCACGCTGCCGCTGTGTGAGCGGCTGGCGAAACCCTGGCATCAGGCGCAGCTGGTGCAGGCGCTGGAGCGCGCCTGGCAGCGCAGTGAACGGCTTAGTCGCGCGCGGCAGGCTGCCACAACGGCACCCCTTTCCCCGTGATGTAACGTTTACGCAGTTTGCTGGAGACCATATCCATGATCATCACCACCGCCACCAGAATCAGGGTCAGGAACATCACCACATCCCAGTTCCATAAACGCATGTTCTCGGCATACACCAGGCCAACGCCACCCGCGCCAACGAAGCCCAGCACCGCCGCTGAGCGGGTGTTGGACTCAATCTGATACAGGCTGAGCGCGAGGAAGGTCGGGAACGACTGGGTGAAAATGCCGTAGCGATGTTTCTGCAGGCTGTTCGCACCCACCGCGCTCAGGCCGCGACTCGGCGAACGCTCCACCGCTTCGTGCCCTTCGGCGTAGAGTTTGCCGAGCAAGCCGACATCCTGCATCACTATTGCCAGCACGCCAGCCAGCGGCCCCATGCCGACGGCGCGCACGAAGATCAGCCCCCAAATCGCCATATCAATGCCGCGCAGCACATCCAGCACGCGGCGCACCACCAGCGAAATCGGTCGTGTGATCGGATCGTGCATTACGTTACGCGCCGCCAGAAACGAGACCGGCAGCGCAATCAGCGACGCGGTCAACGTGCCGGAGAACACAATCGCCAGCGTAATCCCGACCTGCGTGAAGTAGTAACCAAACGGCCAGTTGAGGAAATCCTGCCAGACAAACATACGCAGGAAATAGCGGCTGAGCTGCTGGCAGCCAATGAGAAAACGGCTCCACTCAATGCCAAAGAATTCGAAGAAGAACAGGTAATAGAGCGCGATGGCAAGCGCCACCAGCGCAACGCGGCGCAGATAGCGGTTCTGCGCGGCAAAAAGGGCGGCATGCTCTTGTTTGAGTTTGGCGACATCCGGCGCTAAGGCGATCATTGTGCGTCTCCTTCCACTACGCGGCGACGCAGCCAGCCGGACAGCGTATCCAGCAGCGACACCACCACAATGATCAGCAACAGCGTGATGCTGACCTGATCGTAACGATCGAGTTTGATATTGGTCATCAGCTCTTGCCCGATACCGCCCGCGCCGACCAAACCAAGGATAGTTGAGGAGCGGAAGTTGATTTCCAGACGCATAAAGCTGTAGGAGAGAAACGTTGGTTTGACCTGTGGCCAGAAGGCAAAGCGCATGCGCTGCAGTTTGCTGGCACCGCACGCCGCGAGGCCGCGAACCGGTTTATCCGAGGCGCTCTCAATCGCTTCGTAGAACAGTTTGGTCAGGCTGCCGACGGTGTGCAGCGCCAGCGCGAGGAAGCCGGGAATAGCACCAATGCCGAACGCCATCACGAACATCACCGCCCACGCCAGTTCCGGCATGGTACGCAGGAAGGCGACAAAGGCGCGGATCGCCACACGCAGGCTGCGCGGCGTTTGGGTGTTATCGGCGGCGAAGAATGCCAGCACGCCGGCAACGGCCACCGCCACGATGGTGGAGGACAGCGCCAGCTGCAAGGTTTCCCAGATCAGCGGCAGCTGGAAGTGCAGGCGATAGCCCCAATAGGCCAGCGAGCCCTCGGTTTTGCCGTCGGCGAACAGCAGTGAAAGATGCAGCACCGGCAGAGTTTCGCCGATGTAGTCAAAAAAGTGTGGCAGCGACTGCCAGACGGTAAGCAGGTTAAATTCCGCCATCTTGCCCGCGGCCAGATAGAGCGCCAGCAACAGCAGCGACCACAGCAGCGAGTCGCGCTTTTGCTGGCGGCGGATGCGTTGGTAGTAGTGTTCGAAATCGGTCAAGGGGGGATTCCTGTGTAACCAGGTCGCCATGAATGGCGACCCTACAATGTAGGGTGCGCATTAATGCGCACCGTTTTGAAGGCTTAACCGCGCGTACCCTTCATCAAATCACGCTTCATATCGATGATGTTCTGGTAATCCGCCACGGTAGCTGGGCCGATGTGCTGGGTACCGCCAACCGCTTTAACAAAGCAGCCGTGATCTTCTTTATCCAGTTTCTTGATGGTGGCCACCACCTTCGCTTTGAAGTCAGCGGGCAGATTGTTGCTCACCAGAATCGGACCGTTCGGGATCAACGGCGACTGCCAGATGATGCGGATCTGCTTCATCAGGTCAGGATGATCCATGCGAATCAAACGGCCAAAGGCACCTGAGGTATAACCGGTTTCGCGGTCACCAATCAGTGACGTCCAGGTTACCGCGCCTTCGAACTGACCGTTCAGCACGCCGAGGATGTCCTGCTCGTGGCCGCCGGAGAAGGTGACGCTGGAGAAGGTGTTGTTGTACTTGTCGTCAACCGTGCCGCCGAACTCTTTCTTGAACGCCTGGTTCGGCATCAGGAAGCCAGAAGTTGAATCGGGATCGGCCATGCCAAACGATTTGCCTTTCAGGTCTTCCAGCTTTTTGTATGGGCTGTCAGCTTTAACGATCACCACCGAGTGATAACCCTGAGACCCGTCTTTGTCGTCCACCACGATGCCCACCACATCCACCGCTTTCGGGTTTTGCAGGTAAACCGAGGCATACGAAGCCGGCGACATGCTCAGCACCAGATCGATTTTGTTACCCAGCAAGCCCTGAATCACGCCTGAATAGTCAGACGAGTTGCGCAGTTTGGTATCCACCTGCAACTCTTTGTCGAAGAAGTCTTTCACACATTGGTTATCACCAATCTGCTGCGTGGCGTTCTGGCCGCCAAGAATCCCGAGGTTCAACTCTTTTGGTGCATCCGCTGCGTTTGCGCCAAATGCCATCGCAATAGTCAGTAAAGCTAAAGAAGTCAGTTTCATTCTTAGGTTTTCTCTTGCTGTGGGAGTTAGTGGAGCTGGTTAATTTCGTCGCCGTACAGCTCATGCATCAGGCCGTCGGTCAACTGGGAAGGATGTCCATCGAACAGGATTTTGCCGCGCTGAATGCCAATCACGCGGGTGCAGTAGCTTTTTACCAGTTCGATGGAGTGCAGGTTTACCATCACGCTGATGCCCTGCTCGCTCACCTGACGCAGCACATCCATGATGCGTTTGGTGTTTTTTGGATCGAGTGACGCCACCGGTTCGTCGGCCAGCAAAATGCGCGGGTTTTGCATCAATGCCCGGCAAATCGCCACGCGCTGCATCTGGCCGCCAGAGAGGTTTTCTGCACGCTGCAGCGCCTGCGGCAGCATGTTCATCCACTGCAGCAGTTCAATGGCGCGAGCGCGGTCGGTTTCGGAGAAGACTTTGAAGAACGATTTCAGCGTCGAGGTCTGGCTTAAACGACCGAGCAGCACGTTGGTCAGCACATCAAGACGCGGCACCAGACAAAAGTCCTGGAATATCATGCCGCATTCGGTGCGCCACTCGCGCATCTGGCGGCTATTGAGCGTAACCACATCGCGATCCACTTCGCCGTGGCGATTGCTGAGAATGGCGCCCTGCGAAGCGCTGATGGTGCCGTTCAGCATGTGTAACAGTGTCGATTTGCCTGCGCCTGAGCGGCCAATCACCGCCACCAACTCGCCCGCATGCAGATCGAAGCTGACGTTATCCAGCACCTGATTGGCGCCGTAGGTTTTGCACAATCCCTGCACCGACAACACCTTGTTGCCCTGCCCTGTAACCTGCGGGTAAGGATTGTCGACGACGGTTTTCAGTAATGCCTGTGCCATGTTGCACTCCATCTCTTCTGAGGTGTTGATTGCCCGCTATTACGGGCAAAGCGGATGAAAGCTTGATGACAGTAAAATGATTAAACAGTGACAGCGTAGGGTCGCCATTCATGGCGACCGTCCGTTAATGCATGCAACGCACCAGGTCGCCATGAATGGCGACCCTACGAAACAATGAGCTGCCGCAGATGCTCGAGCGTATCGCTCAACGCGCCATCGTTATTCAACGCATGACAATGCGCGGGCAGCGGTTCGGCGGCGCGCGCCAGCCGTTTCTCAATCTCCGCTTCCGACTCGCGCCCGCGCTGTCGCAAGCGCGCTTCCAGCACCGCTGGCGAAACCTGCAACACCAGCGGCAGCAGCTGCGTGCCGTAATGCTGCTGCACAATCGGCAGATGCAGGCGTGAACCGTTAACCAGCACGTTCAGCCCGCGCGCCAGCCACAGATCGATCTCCTCGCCCAGCCCGTAATGCATGCCGTGCGCCTGCCAGCTCACGGCGAACAAGCCCAGCGCCTCGCGCCGTCGAAACTCGGCCTCGCTCAGCGCCACATGGTTCTCGCCGCCCGCATCGGCGGCGCGCGTGATGTAGCGATGGGCGATCAGCAGATTCTCCGGCGGCGCTTCGCGTAGCGCGTTCAGAAGGCTGTCTTTTCCCGAGCCCGAAGGCCCGGTAAGCCAGATCAGGCGCGCCATCAGAACACCAGCTTGCCTTGCGACCAGACGTGACGAATGTGCGAATGACCATGTTCGGTATGCGCCAGCACCAAATCGGCACGCAGCCCTTCGGCGATGCGGCCGCGATCGTGCAGACCAATCGCCCGCGCTGGATTGCTGGTCACCAGCGCAGCCGCCTGCGGCAGCGTCAGCGTGTTGCGCTCATCAGCAACCAGGCGGAACACCGCATCCAGCAAGCTGGCCGGATAGTAGTCGGAGGAGAGAATATCCAGCAGGCCGTGGCTGGCGAGATCCGCCGCCGCCACGTTGCCGGAGTGCGAACCGCCGCGCACGATGTTGGGCGCGCCCATCAACACCTGCATGCTGCATTCACGCGAGGCGCGTGCCGCCTCCAGCGTGGTAGGGAATTCGGCGATGGCGCTGCCGACGTCATGGGATTCAGCGACGTGCGCCGCCGTAGCATCGTCGTGGCTGGCGATCGGAATACCGCGCGAACGGCACAAATTGGAGATGGCGTTGCGATTCGGCGTGGAGAACTCGGCGGCCAGCGCCAGCTGCTCGCGCTCAAACTGATCCATCTGCTCGTCGTTGAGCTGATATTTGCCCTGATAATAGGTGCGATACATCTCCAGCGAGGCGTACTGGCGTTGACCCGGCGAGTGATCCATCAGCGACACCAGCGACAGCTCTGGCGTATTCATCAACTTCTCAAACAGTGGCAGCGTGGTGTGATGCGGCAGCTCACAACGCAGATGCAAATGGTGATCGGCGCGGTTAATGCCTTTGCGATTGCTGTCCTGAATCGCCTCAATCATCTTGTTGAGGTTTTCAATGCGATGCCCACCATCGCGCACGTCGCCGACGCCAATCGCATCCAGCACCGTGGTGATGCCGCTGGCGACCATCAGCGCATCGTGGCTGCTCATCGCTGAGTGCGCAGGCCAATCCACTTTGGGGCGTGGCGTGAAGAACTTGTCGAGATTATCGGTGTGCAGCTCCACCAAGCCCGGCAGCAGGAAGGCGTTTTCGCCATCCAGCGCGCCCGGCAACTGGCTGACGCTGTCGCTAAAGCTGGCGATGCGCCCGTCACGGATCTCCAGTGAACCCGCCACCACGTCATGCTCCAGCACCAGCCGGACGTTATTAATGATCATGCTTCTGCTCCTGCTTTCATTGGCTGCATGACGTGCAGGCGATCGGCTACGCGTTCGCGCACCGCTGCGTCATGGAAAATTCCGACAATGGCGGCACCACGGGCGCGCGCCTGTTCAATCAATTCCACCACTGCGGCGCTGTTGGCGCTGTCGAGCGAAGCGGTTGGCTCATCCAGCAGCAGCACCGGATAGTCGGCGATAAAGCCGCGCGCGATGTTGACGCGCTGCTGCTCGCCGCCGGAGAAAGTGGACGGTGCCAGCGACCACAAACGCTCCGGCACATTAAGGCGCGTCAGCAGCTCTTTAGCGCGCTTTTCGCAGAAGGCGCGCTCGGTGCCGCGCTCCAGCAGCGGCTGCATGACGATCTCCAGCGTCGGCACGCGTGGAATGACGCGCAAAAACTGGCTGACCCAGCCAACGGTGTGACAGCGAATCGCCAGAATCTGCCGCGCGGGCGCGTTGGCCATGTCGATCCATTCGCCCTGATGTTGCAGCCAGATGTGGCCGCTGTTGGCCTGATAGTTGCCGTACAGCGCACGCAGCAGCGTGGATTTTCCGCTGCCGGAGCGGCCATGCAGCACCACGCATTCGCCGCCGCTGACTTCAAGATTGGCGTCCTGCAATACCGGCAGCGCGGCGCTGCTTTGGTTGTGCAGCACAAAGGTTTTGCTCAGATGCTCTACGCGCAGTAAAGGTTGCATAGTGATGTCCTGATGGTTTTGATAGTTGTGCTGGTCTTCGAGAAGGTCGCCATAAATGGCGACCCTACGGGGCGCACGTCGTAGGGTCGCCATTCATGGCGACCTTGTTAATGTCCGCACCCGCACTCAACTCAGCACCGATGAAACCAGCAGCTGGGTATACGGATGATGCGGATCGTCCAGCACTCGATCGGTCAACCCGCTCTCCACCACGCGGCCCTGCTTCATCACCAGCAGGCGATGCGCCAGCAAACGCGCCACACCGAGATCGTGCGTCACAATCACCACCGCCAGATTCAGCTCGCGCACCAGCGTGCGCAGTAGATCCAGCAGGCGCGCCTGCACCGACACATCCAGCCCGCCGGTCGGTTCATCCATAAACACCAGCGTCGGCTGCGTCACCAGATTGCGCGCAATCTGTAAACGTTGCTGCATGCCGCCCGAGAACGTGGTGGGCAGATCGTCGATGCGATTAGCGGGGATCTCCACTTCCTGCAGCCAGCGCATCGCCTCTTTACGGATATCGCCATAATGACGCTGGCCCACCGCCATCAAGCGCTCGCCGATATTGCCGCCCGCTGTCACCTGCGGACGCAAACCGTCAAGCGGATGCTGATGCACCACGCCCCATTCGGTGCGCAGCAAGCGGCGGCGATCGCTCTCGCTCAGCTGATAGAGATCCTGCGCGCGATAGAGAATGTTGCCCTGCTGCGGCGCCAGGCGTGCCGACAGGCTGCGCAGCAAGGTAGTTTTACCGGATCCGGATTCCCCCACGATGCCTAACACTTCGCCGGGATAGAGCTCAAAACTCACCTCTTCAAACCCTTTGCCGGGCGCATAAAGGTGGGTGAGATTGTTGACCGCAAGCAGCGGCTGTTCACTGTGCATGCTGTTGTTCCTGCTGCTGGTGGCAAAAATCGGTATCGGAGCAGACAAACATGCGCGTACCGGCGTCATCCATCACCACCTCGTCGAGATAGCTGTGGCGCGAACCGCACAGCGCGCAGGGTTCTTCCCACTGCTGCACGCTGAACGGGTGATCGTCGAAGTCGAGGCTTTCCACTTTGGTGTACGGCGGCAGCGCATAGATGCGTTTCTCACGCCCGGCACCAAACAGCTGCAGCGCCGGCATCATGTGCATCTTTGGGTTGTCGAATTTAGGGATTGGCGACGGATCCATCACGTAGCGATCGTTGACCTTCACCGGATAGGCGTAAGTGGTGGCGATGTGGCCGTAGCGGGCGATATCTTCATACAGTTTCACCTGCATGATGCCGTACTCTTCCAGCGCGTGCATGGTGCGGGTTTCGGTCTCGCGCGGCTCGATAAAGCGCAGCGGCTCGGGGATCGGCACCTGGAAAATCAGGATCTGGTCTTCCTCAAGCGGCGTTTCCGGAATGCGGTGACGCGTCTGGATCAGCGTGGCGTCGATGGTGCGTTCGGTGGTGGCTGCGCCGCTGACGCGCTGGAAGAAGCGGCGAATCGATACCGCGTTGGTGGTGTCATCCGCGCCCTGATCGATCACCTTGAGCACATCGGCATCGCCAATAATGCTGGCGGTGATCTGAATGCCGCCGGTGCCCCAGCCGTAAGGCATCGGCATTTCACGTCCGGCAAACGGCACCTGATAACCGGGAATCGCCACCGCTTTCAGAATCGCGCGGCGGATGGTGCGTTTGGTCTGTTCGTCCAGATAACCGTTGTTGTAGCCGGTTAACTCACTCATGGTTCTGCTCCTGATGCTGTTGGCGCAGCCGTTTCAGCAGCTCAAGCTCCGCCTGGAAATCGACGTAGTGCGGCAGTTTCAGATGCGAGACAAAGCCCGCCGCTTCAACGTTGTCGGCATGCGACAGCACAAACTCCTCATCCTGCGCCGGACCGGCAATGCGTTCGTGGTACTCCGGCGCCTGCAGCGCACGATCCACCAGCGCCATCGCCATCGCTTTACGTTCGGAGCGACCAAACACCAGGCCGTAACCGCGCGTAAAGTGCGGCGCGCTACTGGTTTCGGTGGTGAAGCCGTTGACCATCTCGCATTCGGTCAGCAGGATTTCGCCAATCTCAATCTCAAAGCCCAGCTCTTCCGGGCAGATTGAGACGCTGAGATAGCCGGTACGAATTTCGCCCGCGAATGGATGGTTGCGGCCGTAGCCGCGCTGCGTCGAGTAGCCCAGCGCCAGCAAGAAACCTTCGTCGCCGCGCACCAGCTGTTGCAGGCGTGCGGCACGCGTGGCCGGATAACCCGGCGGTTCGCGGGTGATGTCACACGGTTCGCTACCGTCATCCTCTTCGCGTGCTGCTAATCCTTCTGCGGTCATCATGCTGAACACGTGCGGACAGCGTTCGGGCAGCGCCTGATCGTCACGCGGTGCAGCGGGCGTTTCGCCGTTTGCCAGAAGGGTGAAATCGAGCAGACGATGGCTGTAATCGTAGGTTGGGCCAAGAACCTGGCCGCCCGGAAGATCTTTGTAGACGGCGGAGATACGGCGTTCGAGGCGCATCTCGGCGGTTGTCAGCGCCAGGCTGTCGGCGAGGCGCGGCAGCGTGGTGCGATAGGCGCGCAGCAGGAAGATCGCTTCCACCAAATCGCCGCTTGCCTGTTTAATCGCTAAGGCCGCCAGCTGTGGATCGTAAATGCCGCCTTCGGTCATCACGCGATCGACCGCTAAACCCAACTGTTGCGCGACCTGATCGCAGCCCAGTTCGGCAACTTCGCGATCGCCACGACGCAGATCGGCCTGCAGCTCATGGGCGCTGGCAATCGCCTTTTCGCCCCCTTTTACCGCAACGTACATCAGCACACCTCCACGTCGGTGGTGCGTGGCAGCGCCATCATCGCTTCACCGCAGGTAAAAATCAGATCCACGCCCTGTGGGAACGGATGCGGACGCTCGCGCAGATAGTGCAGAATTGCTTCCGGCAGCTGCGGCGCAATCGCGCGCGATTCACGTAAGCCGGGACCAGAAAGGCGCAGCGTTAAACCGCCGCTCAGTGATGGCACTTCCACAATCAGCGTGGTGCTCTTCTCAGGTGACATGTTATCGCCAGAGGCGAACAGCGCCGGATCGGGATTGGCCGCCGCGTGCGTTAGCGCAAAAGGTGCATCGCGCTCATCGACAATCGGCACGCCGGTGTGGAAACGCAGGTTGCTGCGCACCACTTCATTATCAATGCGATTATCCAGCCACAGCGCGCTCTCCTGATCGACCAGCGTCAGCAGCACTGCCGTGGCCGCTGGCGAGAGATCGCCCCAGCCCTGTTGCAGCGGCAGCGACACCATCACGCCCGGTTCGCTCATCGCTTTTAAAATGCGGCGAAAGGCACGTTGGGCATCAGCCACCGGATGGTTAAAACTTGCCAGTAAAGTCATCAGTTATCTCCGCGAACCAGCGTAAAGAAATCCACTTTGGAGCTGGCGATTTCACGCGCGCGCAGCTGACGCTGCTCTTCACGCAGTGCCGCCAGCGGGGCAATCAATTTTTCCTGTAACAGCGCCTGGGTTTCCGGCTGTTGCAGCAGCGCATCAATCAGCGCGCAGCGTTCGGCGTGCGCTTTGTCGCGCCCCAGCACGTAGCTAAAGCCAAGCGTGCCGTCGTGCAGTTTTACTACCGCGCGCGTCACCGTGGCATCGCCCATTACGAAGCGTTTGCCGCTGCCGCCCATGCGCGCCTGCAAACGGGTTAAGCCAGTTTCTGCCGGGCGGATGCGTTCAAAATCCGCGTTAAGGCGTAACGGCTGCCAGTGCGCCTCAAGCTGGTTGGCATCGCTGTGCGCCAGCACTGAGAGCCAATGCTGGCGGGCTGTTTGCTGTGTCATTCGTGCTCCAGAGTCAGTTCAATCATGTCGCCACGCGTCAGGCTGACGGAATATTCCGCTACCTGGCCGTCGCTATGTTTATTCAGGGTGCGCACGCACAGCAGCGGCGACTGCAGCGCAATCTCCAGCTGCTTGCACTCTTTGGCCTGCGCGCGACGGGTGCTGATGCGCGTTTGGCTGCGCGTCAGGCTCAGGCCGAGCTGCTGCTGCATAAAATCGTGCAGCGAACCGCTGTGAAACTGCTGCAGCGCCGGCCACCAGCTGAGTTCCGCCAGGAAGTGGTTGATGACGCACACCGCCACGCCATTGACGCGGCGCAGCGTGCGCAAGTGGATAACGTTGTCGCCTTCGTTGACGCCCAGCGCACTCGCCACATCGCTGCTCGCCGGACGCAGCACCGCCAGCAGACGTTCGCTGGTGGGATGGCTGCCCTGCTCCATCAGGTTCTGGCTGAAGCGGGCTTGCGCATGCAGCGGATAATCGTAAGGACGCATCAGCACCAAAATGCCGATGC
>NZ_DAMBSA010000073.1:0-15236 GCF_032054795.1 Pantoea sp. CTOTU49201 | reverse complement strand
GCCAGCGGCCGCAATGGCGGCCAGGTCGTCAACTCCTACAGCCGCGACGTGGATGTGATTGAGCAGCGCTACGGCAAACAAACCGCACAAATGCTCGGCAGCATGATGTTTGAAGGCGCGGAGATCATTCGCGACCGCATCGACCGATATGCCATCGCCTGCGACTATCGTCCCGGCGGCATTTTCGCCGCGCTGAATCAGCGGCAAATGGGCCATCTGCGCAACCAAAAAGCGCTTTGGGCGCGTTATGGCAATCACGATTTAGAATTGCTCGACGAACGTGGCATTCGTCGCGAAGTGGCGACCGATCGCTATGTCGGTGGCTTACTCGATAAACGCGGCGGCCATTTGCATCCGCTTAATCTGGCGCTGGGTGAAGCAGAAGCGATTCGCCGTCACGGCGGGCGTATTTATGAGCAGTCGGCGGCGATTGAAGTGAAATATGGCGCACCGCATCGGATAAAGACCGCCAAAGGCGAAGTTAGCGCCATTTTCGTGATTTTTGCCGGCAACGCCTATCTGCCGTCGCAGCTTGAACCGCGCCTAATGCGCAAAAGCATGCCGTGCGGTTCGCAGATCGTCACCACCGAACCCTTAACGCGCGATCAGGCGCTGGGTTTGCTGCCGAACAATTACTGCATTGAAGATTGTAACTATCTGCTGGATTACTTCCGCCTCACCGCCGATAACCGCCTGCTCTACGGCGGCGGCGTGGTGTACGGCGCACGCGAGCCGGATGATATCGAAGCGCTGATTCGCCCCAAGCTGCTGCGCACCTTTCCGCAGTTGCGGGATATCAAAATTAGCCATCGCTGGAGCGGCAATTTCCTGCTTACGCTGTCGCGCATGCCGCAGTTTGGCCAGGTGGAAAAGAATGCGTTCTTTATGCAAGGCGACAGCGGGCATGGTGTGACCTGCACCCATCTTTCGGGGAAATTAATTGCAGAAGTGTTGCGTGGGCATGCGGAGAGATTTGATGCTTTTGCGAAATTGCCGCATCTGCCATTTCCGGGCGGGAGACGGTTTAAGGTGCCGCTCACGGCAATGGGAGCGGCTTGGTATGCGTTAAGGGATCGGTTTGGGGTTTAGCTAACTGAGCAATGTTGTCTAACTATACCTCTGGCCGTTGCCATGGCGGTCAGTGTATGAGGCCTCAAACCGATCTTCGGCAGAATCGATGCGTCGGTACATATAACTTCACCATTCGACCATTGCTGCAACAGATTATTGATCGAGGTCATCTGTCCATTATCTTGTGTCATTTGAAGATCGTGGTAATGAAAACCCAAGCCTGCAGGCGTACGACTATGATGCCAAATTTTACCACCAAGAGAGGCAACGGCTGCAGTAGCTTTCTTCATACCGTCGTCTATTGCAGTATCATCGTTATGACTTGAGTAATGAGTGCCTGTCGCATCCAGATTTACCTTGCTGAAACTGTTTGTGGTCCAAATTTGCACCGGCTGCAACATCGAAGCTAAAGATGGAGAGCGGACACCACGTAGAAATGGAAAAACTAAACCGGCTGCAGAACCTAAAACCAGATTCAATTCCGCACTGCTCATGTCATAAACTGATGCAAATACTTCGCATCGGTTCTCTTCAATCCGTTCCAGCGTATAAGCGTTGAAATGTTGACTCGATCTTCCGCGTAACAAGTATTTTAGACCCGAAGCGTAGGCCATATAGGGAGCATGATCTTTGAACGATGCGCCACGCAGGCCATTGACCGAGTTTAAGATAAGTTGCGCGGTACCAATCACGCCCGCAGCTAACCAGATTTTTCTGCCTGTTACTATAGAACCATCCGAAAGTTGTACAGCCCACAACTGGGTATCTGCACGGCTAATTCGGATAGCGCGACCGTGGAAACATGCGTGGTTTTTTATTGCCTCTCCAATTGTTGTCTGCATAGTGCTCAGACCTGTTGTAGGATCGGTAATCGTTCCACTCATCAGTCGTGGCTCGCGTAGGATGAATCCATCTGGCAAATGGCTCTGGTCATGGTATGAGGTTCCACCTGTGACGGAGAACATATTTGCGATGGAAGAACATTCGTCGAGATACTCGGAATAAGTCTTGAAAAGATCAGTATCATAGGGATCGTTTGCTTCATTGTGGATAAGCTGTTGTCCCCAATAATTGGCAAGCCCTCCAGTTATAGCCGTTGCATATAGAGCCTTATTTTTTGAATTTGATGGCTGAACACGACCGGCTACGCCGGGTGGGTGGCCACTTTCTAACGACTCAACGCGTATTTTGGGATGTACGTCACCCGATGATAAAAAGGAGGGTTCAGAACCAGTAATAATGGCGACCGACTGGCCGGCTGGCAGTGCTGTTAATGTTGCAAGAGCGCATGGCCCTGCTCCGATAATGATCGAATCGAAACTCGTTGTCATTTCGCTTTCCTTGTAAAATCACGCAACACTAACTCAAGATTATTAAGAGACGCTTCGGTCTCCATTGCTCGCAGCGCAATCAGGCCATCAATTCGTTCCAATAAAGAAGATGAAGGTCTTAACATAAAATCTGCGCTTTTTCCTGCCAGACGAACGATGCTTGTTGGCACTGGCACGCAAAGCGGTGTTCGACGTTCGGAACGAGCGGCAATTGCACTTACCATTTGCCTGAATGTCAGTGGTTCTTTTTGTCCCAGATAATATAGTCGTTCTGCAGCAGGATGTTGCGCGATCCGATAAAGTGCTTCGGCCAAATCATTTACATCAATGGGTTGAATATTTGGCGAAGTACTCGGTGTAGGAACAACAGGCATACGTGATAGCTTTTCCAGCGTTCCGTAAACACTGCCGCCGTCCTCCGAATATACGAGACCGGGTCGCACGATAATCTCATCATCCTGGTTAAGCTGCGCCTCGATTGCCCATTTACTGCGACCGTAATCGTTTACTGCTGCTGGACCCGCGGACTGGCTTGAAATAAAGATGAAACGACCACGTTTACCCTCTTTTTTGAGGATGCGGTGTTGTTCCAGGAGAAGCGCCGTACCGCTGTAATCGAGGTATGCCATAGCGTCTCGATCCGTGGTGGCTTTCAATACGCTGCAAGCAAGATGGATAACTCCATCCGCTTGGTCGCAGTTAGCAGGCAACGGCTGTCCTAATCGCCATTCATTTGAAGAGGGAACGATGACTTCAGAGCCAGTTTTGACCAAATGTTCAACAACACAACGACCAATGAAACCGCGACCACCTGTTACGACAAATCTCATAATTATATTATTCCATCTTATTTATCTTCATGGAGTAAATGATCCCCCATGTGTAGTAGTCGAGGCGCAGAGTGTGAGTTTAATACCTCGAAGTACTTTCAATGACTCAGAGTGTATTTTATATTATTTTTTGTAGAGCAAAAAACGACTTGTTAAAAAATTTGCAACCATGCCAGCTAGGCAACCAGCAGCAACAGCTAAAATGGGGAGTTTCTGCAACCATTGAGACGAGGAAATCAAAAGGTAATACACTCCTAGATTAATCACTCCTCCAACAATCATTAACGAAAAATACTTTACGAACTCCGCTAGCATCCCCATATCAATATTACTTTCCTTGAAAGTAATATTGCGATTAAATATCCATGTAACCACTACCGCCGTTGAAAAAGAGAATAATCGACCTAAATAGATCCCTGCAAAAGATTTTATTAGATATAATGTCGCTGCATCAACTAAAAAACCTAGCACACCTGCAATACCGAAAAAAAACAACTTTTTAAATAACTTCATGATGATTCTTTATTTTGGAAATTGAAATACGAACACCTTTTAACTGTTCGTACAACCATTAAAACCTCATGAGCACATGAGATAGCTATAGTGACAATGTTATTACAACACTCTCTGCATTGTATATAATTATAATCCATCCAGTCACTCTGTTTAATCTTTTATTAAACAATAATCCTATCCTTTATTTTGTTGCAATAGTTAACTTTACGTTAATTATTGCACCAATCAGTTCAGGCTCTCTCATTAACCCAGCGGCATTTTCATCGGGTCATCATAGGTGTACTCAAATCCCAGCTCATTAGCGATCTTCGAGCCATCAATCACCTTGCCGTTAGAACGCTCCGGCTCTGCCACAAACGTCGGCGGTTCCAGCCCCAGCTGCTTCGATACGCTGGGATAGAAACTATCCCGCGACGGGTGTTTCGATGCACACAAATTGTAAACATGCCCACCTTTCGGAGTTTGCAGCAACAGCACAATCGCATCAACCACATCATCGAGATGCACCAGATTGACCGCATGACCGCCGTTTTCCAACCCGGTTTTCCCCGCGAGGAAACGACCCGGATGACGATTCGGCCCCACTAATCCCGCAAGGCGCACAATATCCACGCTGGTGCCGGGCAGATCGTGCAGCCAGTTCTCCAGTTCCACCAGCGTTTTGCCGGCGACGGTTTCCGGCTGCAGCGGACTGCTCTCTTTCATTACGCCCTCACCGCTGCCGTACACTGACGTTGAGCTGGTGAAAATAATACGCGGCACTTTTTTCGCCAGCGCGGTATCCACCACGTTCTGCACCGCCTGCATGTAATCTTCACCACCTTTTACCGTGCGGCTGGCGGGCAAGGTCACCACCAGCGCATCCACCGCCATCAGTGCATCTAACTCTTCGGCTTCACACTCCAGCTCGGGCGTCAGCACCAGCTGGAAGGCTTCGATGCCACAGCGGCGTGCGGCATCCACGCCATCTGGCGAGGTTTTACTGCCGGTGACCTGCCAGCCGCGTGCCGTCAGCGCCATCGCCAGCGGCATACCCAGCCATCCCAGACCTACAATCGCGACCTTTTTCATATCGACTCCTGCTATGGGCTCACACTTCATCTTAGTGCGGCTAGATGTGCCAAACCAGTGCAAACTGTTTCGGGAGATTCCGGAAATTGACGGTTAAAAAAGGGTTGCCAATTGTCATCATCTTCGTTAGGTTATTCAGCACGCAAATGAATACTCATTCAGCAACGGAATTTACTATGACACGCGTTCAGTTCAACCACCATCATCACCATCATCCTGACTAGTCTTTCAGGCGATGTGTGCTGGGAGACGATTAGGATCTTCCAGTGGTGCGAACGCAAAGAGAGCCCCCGGAAGATCATCTTCCGGGGGTTTTTTTATGGGCGAACGCAACCCGACAAGTTCAGACAGGATTGAATAAGAGGATAGGAACCATGTTAGATAACACCCGTATTCGCATAGCTATGCAGAAATCTGGCCGTTTAAGCGATGAATCACGCGAACTGCTGGCACGCTGCGGTATCAAAATCAACCTTCAGCAGCAGCGTCTGATTGCGTTTGCGGAGAACATGCCGATCGACATCCTGCGCGTGCGCGATGACGATATTCCTGGCCTGGTCATGGATGGCGTCGTCGATCTCGGTATCGTTGGTGAAAACGTGCTGGAAGAGGAGCTGCTGAATCGTCGTGCTCAGGGCGAAGATCCGCGTTACTTCACGCTGCGTCGTCTGGATTTCGGCGGTTGTCGCCTGTCGCTGGCGATGCCGGTTGATGAAGAGTACACCGGCCCGCAATGCCTGAATAACGCCCGCATCGCCACCTCTTATCCACACCTGCTGAAGAAATACCTCGATAAACAAGGCGTCGCTTTCAAATCCTGCCTGCTGAACGGTTCTGTTGAAGTCGCACCTCGCGCTGGCCTGGCCGATGCGATTTGTGATCTGGTTTCAACCGGCGCCACGCTGGAAGCTAACGGCCTGCGCGAAGTAGAAGTGATTTACCGTTCTAAAGCGGTGCTTATTCAGCGCGATGGCGAACTGCCGGCCGCCAAGCAAGAGCTGGTCGACAAAATGATGACGCGTATTCAGGGCGTGATTAAAGCGCGTGAATCCAAGTACATCATGCTGCACGCGCCAAGCGAGCGCCTGGATGAAGTGATTGCGCTGCTGCCGGGCGCTGAGCGTCCAACCGTGTTGCCACTGGCCGGTGATGTCAGCCGCGTAGCG
This sequence comes from Pantoea sp. CTOTU49201, assembly GCF_032054795.1. Classification (NCBI taxonomy): domain Bacteria; kingdom Pseudomonadati; phylum Pseudomonadota; class Gammaproteobacteria; order Enterobacterales; family Erwiniaceae; genus Pantoea; species Pantoea sp. CTOTU49201. Next base: position 9,251 of record NZ_DAMBSA010000073.1, on the reverse strand, counting down.
ATGCACATGGTGAGCAGCGAAACGCTGTTCTGGGAAACCATGGAAAAGCTGAAGTCGCTGGGTGCCAGCTCGATCCTCGTACTGCCAATCGAAAAAATGTTGGAGTAATACGATGAGCACTCTGATGACACCCATTGATTGGCAGCAATGCAGCGCAGAGCAGCAGCAAGCGCTGCTGATGCGTCCGGCGATTTCGGCTTCAGAAAGTATCAGCCAGATCGTGCGCGACGTGTTGGTACAAGTTAAAGAGAGTGGTGATGCGGCGCTGCGTGAATTTAGCGCGCGCTTCGACAAAGCGCAGGTGGATAACCTGCGCGTCACCGCCGAAGAGATGCAAGCGGCCAGCGATCGTCTGAGCGACACGCTGAAGCAGGCAATGGCGGTGGCTGTGGGCAATATCGAGACCTTCCACAACGCGCAGATTCTGGCGGAAGTGGATGTGGAAACTCAGCCCGGCGTGCGCTGCCAGCAAATTACCCGTCCGGTTAAATCGGTGGGTTTGTACATTCCGGGCGGTTCTGCCCCGCTGTTCTCAACCGTATTGATGCTGGCGACACCAGCGCGCATCGCCGGTTGCGGCCGCGTGGTGTTGTGCTCACCACCGCCGATTGCCGATGAAATTCTTTATGCAGCACAACTGTGCGGCGTTAAAGAGGTGTTTCAGGTTGGCGGTTCACAAGCCATCGCCGCCCTCGCCTTCGGCACCGAAACCGTGCCGAAAGTGGACAAGATTTTTGGCCCTGGTAACGCGTATGTGACCGAAGCCAAACGTCAGGTGAGTCAGCGTTTAGATGGTGCGGCGATCGATATGCCGGCCGGTCCATCCGAAGTGTTGGTGATTGCCGATGAAGGCGCTACGCCCGCTTTTGTCGCTTCGGATCTGCTGTCGCAGGCGGAACACGGTCCGGATTCACAGGTGATTCTGCTGACGCCGTCGCTGCAACTAGCCGAAGGCGTGGCGCAAGCGGTTGAAGAGCAACTGGCGCAGCTGCCGCGTGCCGCTACCGCGCGTCAGGCGTTAGAGAGCAGCCGCCTGATTGTTCTGCGCGATTTGGATCAGTGCATCGAGATCTCCAACCTGTACGGCCCGGAGCACCTGATCATTCAGACGCGCCAACCGCGCGATCTGGTAGAAAGCATCACCAGCGCCGGTTCGGTATTCCTTGGCGACTGGTCACCGGAATCAGCGGGCGATTACGCGTCTGGCACCAACCACGTGCTGCCGACCTACGGTTACACCGCTACCTGTTCCAGCCTTGGCCTGGCCGATTTCCAGAAACGTATGACGGTGCAAGAGCTGACGCCGCAAGGCTTCCTCAATCTTGCCGCAACGATTGAAACGCTGGCCGCCGCCGAGCAGCTGGAAGCCCACAAAAATGCCGTTACCCTGCGTGTTGCCGCGCTGAAGGAGCAAGCATGAGCCTGAGTATTGAAGAGTTAGCGCGCGCTAACGTGCGAGCGCTGACGCCGTATCAATCGGCGCGTCGTTTGGGTGGTAACGGTGATGTGTGGCTGAACGCCAACGAATTTCCGCTGCCGGTGCCGTTTGAGCTGTCGCAGCAGACGCTGAACCGCTATCCGGAATGCCAACCGAAGAGGGTTATTGAGCGCTACGCCGCTTACGCCGGTTTGACGCCGGAGCAGGTTCTGGTCAGTCGCGGTGCGGATGAAGGTATCGAACTGCTGATGCGCGCCTTCTGCGAGCCGGGCAAAGATGCGATTCTGTTCTGCCCGCCAACCTACGGCATGTACAGCGTCAGCGCGGAAACTATCGGCATCGAATACCGCACCGTGGCCGCGCTCGACGACTGGCAGCTGAACCTGCCGGCGATTGCCGACCAGCTCGACGGCGTGAAAGTCGTCTATATGTGCAGCCCGAACAATCCAACCGGTAACCTGATCAATCAGGATGATATTCGCAAATTGCTGGAAATGACCGCCGGTAAAGCGCTGCTGGTGGCCGATGAAGCCTATATCGAGTTCTGCCCGGAAGCGACGCTGGCGGGCTGGTTGCAGGAATATCCACACTTAGTGATTCTGCGCACGCTGTCCAAAGCCTTTGCGCTGGCCGGTTTGCGCTGCGGCTTTACCCTGGCGAACAAGCCGGTGATCGATCTGCTGATGAAGGTGATTGCGCCCTATCCGCTCGCCACGCCAGTGGCGGATGTGGCCGGACAAGCGCTGAGCGAGCAAGGCATTGCGCTGATGCGTCAGCACGTTGCCGAGCTGAACGCCAATCGTGCCTGGCTGTTTGAGCAGTTGCCGCAGATTAGCGTGGTGCAACAGGTTTTCCCCAGCGAAACCAACTACATTCTGGTGCGCTTCACTAATTCGCCAAAAGTGTTTAAAACGCTGTGGGATCAAGGCATTATTCTGCGCGACCAAAATAAAAACCCCGGCCTTGCGGGATGCCTGCGCATCTCCATCGGCACCCGTGAAGAGTGCGAGCGCCTGATCGCCGCGCTGCAAGCCTTATCAGTGGAGCAAGCATGAGTCAGAAGATCCTTTTTATCGACCGCGACGGCACCATCATCTCTGAGCCACCTACCGATTATCAGGTGGATCGCATGGAGAAGCTGGCGTTTGAAAAGAACGCCATTCCGGCGCTGCTGGCGTTGCAGGAAGCAGGTTATCAGCTGGTGATGATCACCAATCAGGATGGCCTCGGCACCGCGAGCTTCCCGCAGGCCGATTTCGACGGCCCGCACAACCTGATGATGCAGATTCTCAGCTCACAAGGCGTGAATTTCAGCGACATCCTGATCTGCCCACATATGCCGGAAGATAACTGCGATTGCCGCAAGCCAAAGACCAAAATGGTGGAAGCCTGGCTGGCCGCTGGTGCGCTCGATACCGCCAACAGCTACGTGATTGGCGACCGCCTCACCGATATCCAGCTGGCGCAGAACATGGGCATTCAGGGCCTACGTTACGGCGCGGAAGGCGAAGATTGGGATGCGATTCAGGCGCGTTTGACCAAGCGTGATCGTTATGCGCTGGTGCAACGCAACACCAAAGAGACGCAGATTAAAGTCGAAGTGTGGCTGGACCGTGAAGGCGGCAGTAAAATTAACACCGGTGTCGGCTTCTTTGATCACATGCTGGACCAGATTGCGGTGCACGGCGGCTTCCGCATGAACATCGATGTGAAAGGCGATCTCTACATTGACGATCACCACACCGTGGAAGATACCGGTCTGGCGCTCGGCGAAGCGCTGCTAAAAGCGCTGGGCGACAAACGTGGCATCGGCCGCTTCGGCTTCGTGCTGCCAATGGATGAGTGCCTGGCACGCTGCGCACTGGATATCTCCGGCCGCCCGCACATCGAATTCAAAGCCGAGTTCAGCTACCAGCGCGTCGGCGATCTCAGCACCGAGATGGTCGAGCACTTCTTCAGCTCGCTCTCCTACGCCATGATGAGCACGCTGCACCTGAAAACCAAAGGCCGCAACGATCACCATCGCGTGGAAAGCCTGTTCAAAGCCTTTGGCCGCACGCTGCGCCAGGCGATTCGCGTGGAAGGCAACACCTTGCCGAGCTCGAAAGGAGTGTTGTGATGAACGTGGTGATCCTCGATACCGGCTGCGCCAACCTATCGTCGGTGAAGTGGGCGATTGAGCGCCTCGGCTACACGCCGCAGGTGAGCCGCGACCCGGATGTGGTGCTGCATGCTGACAAGCTGCTGCTGCCCGGCGTTGGCACCGCGCAGGCGGCGATGAACCAGTTGCAGGAGCGCGATCTCATCGACCTGATCAAGGCCTGTACTCAGCCGGTGCTCGGCATTTGCCTTGGCATGCAGCTACTCGGTCGCGGGAGCGATGAGAACGGCGGCGTCACCACGCTGGGCCTGATTGATGAGCCAGTGACGCTGATGGACACGCAGGATTTACCGCTGCCGCACATGGGCTGGAACCAGATCACCGCTAAAGCGGGCCATCATCTGTTCCGCGACATTCCCGATGGCAGCTACTTCTACTTCGTGCACAGCTACGCCATGCCGGTGAATGCGGCCACCATCGCGCAGTGCGATTACGGTCATCCGTTCACTGCCGCCCTGCAGAAAGATAACTTCTTCGGCGTGCAGTTCCACCCGGAACGTTCGGGCAAAGCAGGCGCGCAGTTGCTGAAAAATTTCCTGGAGATGTGATGATTATCCCCGCATTAGATTTAATCGACGGCAAAGTGGTGCGCCTGCATCAGGGCGATTACGGCCAGCAGCGCGATTACGGTAGCGATCCGCTGCCGCGCTTACAGGATTACCAACGCCAGGGCGCTGAAGTGCTGCACCTAGTGGATTTGACTGGCGCGAAAGATCCGGCCAAGCGTCAGATTCCCCTGCTCACCACCTTATTGCGCGGTGTGAACGTGCCGGTACAGGTTGGCGGCGGCATCCGCAATCGCGATGACGTGGCGGCGCTGCTGGCAGCCGGCGCAACGCGCGTGGTGGTCGGTTCCACCGCGGTGAAGCAACCGGAAGAAGTCAAAAGCTGGTTCAGCGAGTTTGGCGCGGACGCCATCGTGCTGGCATTGGATGTGCGCATTGATGCCAACAACCGTAAAGAAGTGGCGATCAGCGGCTGGCAGGAAGCGGCGGGCGTAACGCTGGAAGAGGTGATTGGCTGGTATCAGCCGGTTGGCCTCAAACATGTGCTGTGCACCGATATTTCGCGCGACGGTACGCTGAGCGGCTCCAACGTCGAGCTGTATAAAGAAGTGTCTGCGGCCTTCCCGGACATCGCTTTCCAGTCTTCTGGCGGCATCGGTTCGCTGGATGACATCGCGGCGTTACGCGGCAGCGGCGCGCAGGGCGTGATCGTTGGCCGCGCTTTACTGGAAGATAAATTCACGGTGGCGGAGGCGATTACATGCTGGCAAAACGGATAATTCCTTGTCTCGATGTGCGTGATGGGCAAGTGGTAAAAGGCGTTCAGTTCCGTAACCACGAAATCATCGGCGACATCGTGCCGCTGGCGCAGCGCTATGCGCAGGAAGGCGCGGACGAGCTGGTGTTCTACGATATCACCGCCTCATCGGATGGCCGTGTCGTGGACAAAAGCTGGGTGTCGCGCGTGGCCGAAGTGATCGACATTCCTTTCTGCGTGGCGGGCGGCATCAAGAGCGAAGAAGACGCAGCGCGCATTCTGCAGTTCGGTGCCGACAAGATCTCCATCAACTCGCCGGCATTAGCCGATCCGACGCTGATTACGCGTCTGGCCGATCGCTTTGGCGTGCAGTGCATCGTGGTAGGTATCGATACCTGGTTTGACGAAGCGAGCGGCAAATATCACGTCAATCAATACACCGGCGACGAAGCGCGCACCAAAGTGACCACGTGGGAAACCCTCGATTGGGTGCAGGAAGTGCAGAAGCTGGGCGCGGGCGAAATCGTCCTCAACATGATGAACCAGGATGGCGTGCGTAACGGCTACGATCTGGTGCAGCTGAAGAAAGTGCGCGACGTCTGCAAAGTGCCGCTGATCGCATCTGGCGGCGCGGGCACCATGCCGCACTTCCTCGAAGCCTTTGAGCAGGCGAATGTCGATGGCGCGCTGGCGGCTTCGGTGTTTCACAAACAAATTATCAATATCGGCGAGTTGAAAAACTTCCTGATCGACAACGGTGTGGAGATTCGCGCGTGTTAACTGCAGAACAACTGGCCAAGCTGGATTGGGTCAAAACCGCGGGCATGATGCCCGTTATCGTCCAGCACAACGTTTCCGGCGAAGTGCTGATGCACGGTTATATGAACGAGGAAGCGCTGCAAAAAACCCTCAGCGAGGGGAATGTCACCTTCTTCTCACGTACTAAAAACCGTTTATGGACCAAAGGCGAAACCTCGGGCCACTTCCTGCAAGTGGCGAGCATTACGCCTGATTGCGACAATGATACCTTGCTGGTGCTGGCGAATCCGATTGGCCCAACCTGCCATCTCGGCACCTCAAGCTGCTTTTCGCCGGCCGCGCCAGACTGGACGTTCCTTTATCAGCTCGAGCAGTTGCTGGCTTCACGCAAAACCGCCGATCCTGAGAGTTCGTATACCGCGAAGCTTTACGCCAGCGGCACCAAGCGCATCGCGCAGAAAGTGGGTGAAGAAGGCGTGGAAACCGCATTGGCTGCAACGGTTAATGATCGTCACGAGCTGACCAATGAAGCGTCTGATTTGCTGTATCACCTGATGGTGCTGCTGCAGGACCAGGAGCTGGATTTGAGCACCATCATCAATAATCTGCGTGCGCGTCATAAATAACTGATTGTGCAACATGTTGCTCAAAATTGGCTGATGAAGCGAAATTTGAGCAGCATCCTTCTCAAAAAAGGCAAAACAAACTAGTATTGAGCAATATATTGCTCAATTAAGGTTTGCCATGCTTACTCTACAGATTTATCTAGATGGATGCTGGCATGATGCCGCAGTGCTCGATTTTAAAGAGCCAAATAAAGGCCGTGACGGCGAAGCCCTGCTTGCATACGACTTCAACTATGCCGTTGATCATCTAGACCGCAACGATATTGCCAGCTGCAGCATCAACTATCCGGTAATGCTTATCGGCAGCCATTTTGCTAAACCCTGGTTTGGTTTTCTTGATGACATCATTCCCGCCGGTGCCAGCAGACGTTACTGGATTACGCAGTTAGGTCTGCAAGGCAAACCTGCTAGCGAGCAGGATTACACGCTACTGAAGGCAGGAACCATCGCGCCTGTTGGCAACCTGAGAATAAAAGAGTCACTGCCGCAACTGCCGCCAGACAGCCAACTTAAAAGCCGCCGTTTTCCTGCCGAATGGGCGATTGAACGTGATACCGACTTTCTTGAGTACGCGCAGCAAATGGGCGCGGCAAGCGGTGGTGCAACGGGCGCAGGCGGTGAAGCACCAAAGTTATTGTTGCGTCGTAATAGCAACAGCGAAGTGTGGATCGATACCTGGCAAGATGATCAGTTGAATCAAGACACACCTTATCTGGTCAAATATCCTCGTGGCGCACGCACGCCAATTGATTGCGACATTCTGCGAGCGGAATACCATTTTTATCACGAGCTATCTGCTCTTGGCGTAGAGACCATCGATACAAAGCAGATGCTGCTGTGCGAAGGCGAGCGCTACCCTTCCCTTTGGTTGCCGCGTTTTGATATCGCGTTTATCAAAGGTAAAAAAGCGCTGTATGGACTTGAATCCATTTACTCCATTATGCAAAAAGCACCGGGTAGCTATCTCAACCATTTCGAGGTGATACGTTGTTTGGTGCGTACGCTGCCACTGAGTAAAGAACAAAAGGCTGAATTAGTTATTGAGTGGGTGAAACGCGACATGCTGAATATCGCCTTTGGTAATTCTGATAATCATGGCCGCAATAGCGCTATTTTGAAGAAAGTAGACGGCATGTGGCTGGCGCCGGTTTATGATTTTGCACCGATGAAAGCCGACCCTGAAGGCGTGGTACGTACCACGCAATGGGGATCGCCGTATGAAGAAGGCGGCCATTATCAATGGTACCTCATTGCTCAGCAACTTAATGACCTGGTCTCTGAAGATGTTCTTCTTCAGGAACTCAGCAGGCTAGCGAATAAGCTCAAAGGTTTAAAAGCAAGGCTGGCAACGCGTGGAGTACCGCCATCAATACTGGAGATGCCGGGCATCGGCTTTAACTATCTGGATGAACGCATAGCGGGATGGCACTTATGAAAAAAAACATGTCGCCCTTTGAGCGCGAAGCCTTGCTACTAGAGCTGCTGCAGCAGTTTCTTGAAGATAAATTTAGTCAGGGCACGTTGCTGATGCAACTGCGCAAAAAGGTGCTGGGTTTCTCGCAGGAGCGCTATGCGACGCTGGCAGGGATTAGCCGCCGTACGCTATCCGATATTGAGCGGGACAAAGAGAGCGTCACGTTAACCATGCTAAATCGCGCGTTTAAGCCATTAGGTTTAAAACTCGGTTTGCTGCCACGTCAAACGCATATGATGCAGGCACTTCTTACTCAACTCACCCAACATGGGGAAAGCCATGACCACTAATGAAAAACTGCTCGCGCTGCTCAACCAACATCAGGCGCGCTATCGCGTGATGGAACATGAAGCGACCGGCAAGTGTGAAGCGGTGGCGGCAATTCGCGGAACTGAAGTTGGGCAAGGTGCGAAGGCGTTGGTGTGCCATGTGAAAGGCAACGGCATCAAGCAGCATGTGCTGGCAGTGCTGCCTGCCGATCAGCAAGCGGATCTCAGCAAGGTTGCGGCAGCGATTGGTGGTCGACGAGCTTCACTGGCCTCACCGGCAGAAGTCGATGCGCTGACCGGATGCGTGTTCGGTGCTATTCCGCCGTTTAGCTTCCATTCTGATTTACAGCTGGTGGTTGATCCGTTGCTGTTCGAACGCTATGACGAAATCGCCTTTAACGCCGGATTGCTGGATCAATCGGTGGTACTGAATGTTGCGGATTATCAATTGATTTGCGCGGAGAATGCCAGCGTGGCACGCATTATTGCTAATTAGCGCCACGCCTGCGGGATTATTCTTTGTGACGCTTTGGCCGAATGGTACACAAGGCTACAGCGACAGAAAACAGCATTGAAGTCGGGGAGTAGATTAGCACGGAATCAGTGATTCCCATAATGAACAATGCTGCTACCGGCATGGAAATCCCCATCAATGCATGGCGTTTGAACCAGATGAATAGCGCAGCGATATAAAAGAAGATGAGCGCAGCCACCCCGACAATACCTTGCAGGGTCGCAACCTCCAAAAATTCGTTATGCATGTTATATTTTACGTTGGTATATCCCTCGGTATTACCAGGATGCACCCGTGAAATAAACTCTCTTGCTGTTACTGTGCGGTTATCGGGTGAAGTAAAACCCAGATGTTGTGGCAAAAAGTGAATGCCACTATCCCAAATGGCAACACGCGCCCCAACCGATGTAGAACTATTGCTATTGTAATCTTCAATATCGCTGATGCCTTGCATCCAACGTTCGCTTGTCATTCCCGCGAATATAACAACGATAATGAACGCAAATAGACGATTACGCTTAGGACGTAAAATTTGTAGTAGACCGTAAAAGCGACTAATTTGGCAAAGCGTAATGAACATAAAGGCCAGCAGCGACACACGCGTTCCGCACAACACCACTAAAGCTAAAACGATAAGTGCGAAGGAGCTATCTGCAATGATCCATTTTCGATTCGCTTCTTTTACAGACAGCCAAAGATAAGTGCAGTAAAGAAAGATCACCATATAAGATGAACTCGATGCAGCAT
>NZ_DAMBSA010000072.1:7940-15292 GCF_032054795.1 Pantoea sp. CTOTU49201 | reverse complement strand
CTTTCCCGACCGGCTGAGTAACGTCGGTATCGCCGAACAAACGCTGGTGGGCACCGCCGCCGGCCTGGCGATTGGCGGTAAAGTGGCCGTAACCTGTAACGCTGCGCCGTTCCTGGTTTCCCGCGCCAATGAGCAGGTTAAAGTCGACGTCTGCTACAACAACACTAACGTCAAACTGTTTGGCCTGAATGCCGGTGCCAGCTACGGTCCACTCGCCAGCACCCATCACAGCATCGACGACATTGCGGTGATGCGCGGCTTCGGCAACATCGAAATCTATGCGCCATCCTGCCCGCTGGAGTGCCGCCAGATTATTGAGTATGCGCTGGCGCATGTCGGGCCGGTATACATCCGTCTGGACGGTAAAGATCTGCCGCAGCTGCACGATGAGAACTACCAATTCCGTCCTGGGCAAATCGACGTTTTACGTGAAGGTCATGACATTTTGCTGGTGGCGATGGGCTCGACGGTTCACGAGGTGGTTCACGCCGCCGAGCAACTGCATGAGCAAGGCATTACAGCAGGTGTGATCAGCATTCCATCGATTCGACCTTGTGATACCCAACAGCTGCGCGAGCTGTTAAATCACTATCCAGCGGTAATTACCGTGGAAGAACACAACGTCAACGGCGGCGTCGGCAGCCTGGTGGCAGAAGTGCTGGCGGAAGGCGGCTGTGGCATCCCGCTGCTGCGTTTGGGCATCCCCGATGGCGAATACGCGATTGCCGGCGATCGTGCCTCAACCCGTGCCCGACATGGCATTGATGCCGCCAGCGTAGTGAAGAGTGCAGCGCGCATCTGTGCAGGAGCGTAAAGATGGCAGGTTCGGTGATACTGGCAATTGATGAAGGCACCACCAATGCGAAAGCGATTGCGGTCGATCGTGCCGGGAACGTGGTGGCACGCGGCAGCCAGCCGCTGACGCTGGAACATCCGCAGCCGGGTTTGGCGGAGCAGGATCCACTGGCGATTTGGCAGGCGGTTAAACAGGCGGTGAGAGATTGTCTGGCGCAGTGTGCGGGTGCGCAAGTTGCGGCAGTGGCGATCAGCAACCAGCGCGAATCGGTGCTGATCTGGCAGCGCCATAACGGTCAGCCGCTGACGCCGCTGGTCAGCTGGCAGGATCGCCGCTCGGAGGCGTTTTGCCGCGATTTACGTGTGGCGGGTAAAGCGCCGCGCATCACTGGGCTTACCGGATTGGCGGTCGATCCGATGTTTCCGGCCGGTAAGCTCACCGGCATGCTGGCCGCGCTGCCGAACGGATTTTCTCGTGCGCAGGCCGGTGAACTCTGTATCGGCACCGTGGACAGCTGGCTGAGCTGGCAGCTGAGTGGCGGCGAAAGCTTTGTCACCGATCATGCCAATGCGGCACGCACCCAGTTATATAACCTGCACAGCGGCGATTGGGATGAGGAACTGCTAGCGCTGTTCCATATTCCCCCTGCGACGCTGCCGCAGATTGTGCCCTCGGCCAGCGCGCAGGGTGTAGTGACACGTAACGATATTCCCGGTTTAGCGCCTGGCACGCCAATTTTGTCGCGCATTGGCGATTCGCACGCCGCGTTGCAAGCGCAGCGCAGTGGCAGCGAAGAGGTAGTCAAAGCCACGTACGGCACCGGTTCGTCACTGATGATGTCGATGGCGACGCCGCTACTGACGGAAAATGGCCTCAGCACCACGGTGGCGTGGCACGACGGCACGCTGCGCTATGCCTTTGAAGGCAACATTACCCACACCGGTTCCGGTGCGGCGTGGCTGGGCCGCATGCTGGGCATTAAGGATCCGCGAGAACTCACCGCGCTGGCCCAGCGCAGCGAACATAATCAGGGCATCTATTTTGTACCGGCGCTCTCTGGTCTCGGCGCGCCTTGGTGGGATTTAAAAGCGCGCGGCATGGTGTGTGGTTTGACCGATGCGGCAACGCCGGAGGTGCTGGCGCGCGTGGCGCTGGAATCGATCACCTTCCAGATCGCCGACGTGTTTTTCGCCATGGAGCAGGCCAGCGGCGTACAACTTCCTGCGCTGTGCGTGGATGGCAGCGCCACGGAAAACAGCTGGTTAATGCAGATGCAGGCTGATGTGTTGCAGCGGCCACTGAAACGCGTACCGACGGCCGAAGTTTCTGCGCTGGGCGCCGCGCTATTAGCGGGACGCACCTTAGGCTGGTGGCAGCAGGGCAGTGAGATGCAGGCGTTGAAGGGCGGCAGCGTGATCACGCCGCGTGAAGATCAGGCGAAAAGCATGCAGGAGAATTATCACGGCTGGCTCGATGCGGTGGCGCGTTGCCGTTATCAGCCTCGTTGATGGGTGCGGTTTCGTGTGGATCTGGGGGATTGGTCGCCATGAATGGCGACCCTACGAATGATGGACTTACTGGAAACGGTTGGCCTTGTCGCGCGCCAGACGTTCCAGCGCAAAAATCACCTGCTGCAGCTGGCGTTCCTGAATCGGCTCGATGGCGGTAAAGCGGAAGCTAAGGCGCGGTGTGACGCGGGTTTCATTCTTGCGGGTCACTACGGTGCGTTCACCAATGTGCAGCAGCTGTGCCGTCACCTCAAAGTGGCCGTACTCAGCAAGGTCAACGCGCAGCTTTTTAAAGGTATCGCCGCGATTAAGGCCTTCTGGCAGCGCTTCGTCCAGCAGCACGCCCACGCCGCCCAATGACAGATCCTGCAGGCGAAAACGCGCAGTGGTTCCATCCGGCCACTGGCTGTGGCAATAAAAAACCGGCTCCAGTGGTGCATTGACGCGGAAAAACTCACGGCGTTGAATCTGCCACACCAGTTCAGGTAGCGAAGCAGCAAAAGCGGGCAAGCCTTCGAATTCGATACGCTGTAAACCGATTAAGCTAAATTCGACTTTGGCACCGTGCGTTTCGGCAAAGATATTCACTTCACCACCTTGCAGCGCTAAATCGTTATCCAGCGCGTTGCTGCCAAGGTCGAAGATCACCTGATCTTCATCGGCTGACAGCATGCGGCTGATAAACTGACCGCGCGAAAAATTCACCATCAACGGGGTTTGAAAACGCAACAGATCCTTCATCACGCCCAAAACCGCTAACGTGCCTCGCTTGAGGTATTGTTCTTTATCGGCTTCTCCCACGTCCTGCTCCACTTATCCGATTGTTATTTTCACGACTGACAATGCTGTTCGTCAGTTATCGGCGTTGCTGCGCTAACCTTTAGTTAGCTAACGATTATTTACTGCAGTAAGTTGCGAGGCAGATCATAAAATCCCGTCTATACTAGAGGCGGTGAACACATTGATTAATAACGTAAGGAGCAGTACATGGGTATTCTTTCATGGATTATTTTTGGTCTGATTGCCGGGATTATCGCTAAGTGGATTATGCCAGGTAAAGATGGCGGCGGCTTTATCATCACCGTGGTTCTGGGTGTGGTAGGTGCGGTTGTCGGTGGCTGGATCAGTACCCTGTTTGGTTTCGGTAAAGTTGACGGTTTCAACTTCGGTAGCTTCGTGGTAGCTGTGATTGGTGCCATTGTGGTGCTGTGGATTTACCGTAAAGTACGAAGTTAACAGCATAGAGATTTGATGAAATCCGCCATCCCGCAAAGGATGGCGGATTTTTTTATGCCTGATTAAAAGTCGTAGCCCACCGTAGCCATGACCGTACGTTCAGCACCGCGATAGCAGTAACCGGTGCCATAACAAGCGGCCAGATACTTTTTATCGGTCAGGTTGTTGGCATTCACCTGCAGCCAGGCGCCTTTCAGCTGTGAGTTCCATGCGCCAAGATCGGCGCGAACCGACGCATCAAACAGCGTTACTGATGGCAGACGCGTGGTGTTCTCGTTATCCGCCCACTGTTTGCCGATATAGCGCACACCGGCTCCGGCGCTCAAGCCGTAGTCAAACTGATAATGTCCCCACAACGATGCCATGCTGTTCGGCGTGACATACGGCGTATGGCCATCGTTACCGTCCACCGAATCTTTGAAGCGCAGGTGATTCAGCGTGTAGCCAGCGATGGTGCTGAAACGCTGCGTCAGCTGATTACGGGCTTCGAGTTCAATGCCCTGCGAATGCACTTTGCCCGAAGGCGTATAAGTCCCGTCCAGCACGTTACGGTTGGCGACATCGTCCTGAGTCAAATCGTACACGGCGATTGAGTACATATCGCGCGTGCCCACCGGCTGATATTTCACGCCCGCTTCATACTGCTCAGACGTAGTCGGTTTCAGCTGATTGCCCTGCGGATCGGTTAACGAAGCCGGCGTTATCGCCTGGCTCCAGCTGACGTATGGCGAGATGCCGTTCTCGAAGGCATACAGCAGCGCCGCGCGGCCGCTGATGTGATCGTCCTGACGACGGCTAGTGCCGTTTTCCGACACGATGCGGTCATAGCGTCCCGACAAATCCAAATGCCAGCGATCGAGCTGCAACTCATCCTGCAGATACAAACCGGTTTGATAGTAGCGGCGCGTCTGCGATGTCCAGTCGAAGTCTGGCATGATGCCCACCTCTTCACCGTTCCACGCATTCAGCGCGCTGGCGGCACCGCTGGCTTCGGTGATGTCGTTTTTATAACGATGGTATTCCGCGCCAAGCGTCACGCGATGCTGAACCGCGCCGGTAGCAAAATCGGCCTGCAAGCGGTTGTCGTTAGCCCATGCGCTCAGTGATGAACGCTCGCCAGAGTAGTAGCGGTTCAGCAGGTCAGGATTCGTCGCGTTCCAGCCAATCTGATAAACCTGATCGAGATCGGTATTCGAGTGGCTGTAGCTGCCGGTGGAGTACACCGACCAGACTTCGTTGAAGCGGTGTGAGAAGTCATAGCTGTATATCTGCTCGCGACGTTTGAACTGATCGAGCGAACTGTCGCCTTCGTAGAAACTGTCGCTCAGCTTGCGGCCGTTGTGGCTGTAGAGCGTGCCTTCCGCCGGTACCGAACCGTGATAACCGCCGGACGGATCTTTCTGTAGATAGGCGCGCAGCACTAAGTTGGTGTCTTCGCTTGGCTGCCACATCAGCTGTGGCGAAATCGCATATTTCTCTTCGCGGGTGTGATCGTACTGCGTATCGCTGTTGCGCGTGATGCCGGTTAAGCGAAACGCCCACTGATCGTTGATGGCGTTGGTGTAATCAAAGGCGGCGCTGTTAGTGGCGTTGGTGCCGCTGGACAGGCGGAAGTGGCCCTCTTCGGCAAACTGCGGACGCTTGCTGACCATGTTCACTAATCCGCCCGGCACCGTTTGGCCGTAGAGCGCGGAGGAGGGACCTTTGATCACATCAATGCGATCAAGGAACCAGTTATCTACCTGCAGGATGTTGAAGCTGCCGCCGTCACTCATCACGCGCAGGCCATCAAGGAAGGTGTTGTCGACATCGCCGCCGTGGAAACCACGCAGCGCGATGGTGTCGTAACGCGTGGCGGCCCCGCCGAAGTTGGTGAACACGCCCGGCGTGTAACCCAGCGCCTGATTCAGATCCTGCGCGCCCTGATCTTCTATCTGCTGACGCGTTACCACCGAAATCGACTGCGGCGTGGTAATCAGCGGCTGATCGCTTTTGCTGGCGCCGCTGCTCCGCGTGGCGAGATAGCCTTGCGTCGGCGAGGTGGCGCTCTCTTGCGGTTGCGCCGTGACGACAATCGACTCTTCAGCGAAGCTTGCAGCGGGTAAAGCCAGCGCAAGCGCGCACAGAACGCGGCCACGGTTAAGGGTAAACAGCGAGGTCATGAGAGGTTCCTGATATTTTAATGGGAATAGCTATCGATATTAGATTGAGAATTATTATCTTTTGCTGCGAGTGTTTCAAGATGTGAGTTTGTTGTAAGAGGGTTGTGAGAAAAATGCACAGGCAGCGCGGGATTAGCGTGCGAGCATATGAGGTTGTAGGGTGCGCATTAATGCGCACCTGGGTTGATGGTCGCCATGAATGGCGACCCTACAACGGTTAGGTATGGATCAGGAAAAACGTTACTTCGCGCTACTCAAAACCGGCATATTCGGGATATCGCTGGCGTTATTACAGGTTTTGTCTTTCGGACAGTACTTATCGAGCAGCTTCAACGTCACACCGTTGGTCCAGCCGAAGCCATCCTGCAGCGGATATTCACCGCCGCCACCTCCGCCCAGTTGCGCACCTTCAACCACATATTTCTCGACCAGCTTATGCTCCTTGTCGTAGGTTGCCTGCACGTTCTGCAGGAAGCGCTGACCAATCTGCTGCGCCAGTTTCGGCTGTTTGTAATGCTCAAGACCTTCCACCGCCACCCATTGCAGCGGCGCCCAGCCGTTTGGCGCATCCCATTGCTGGCCGTTATTCACCGTGGTGGTCACCAGACCGCCCGGTTTCAGCAGCTGTTTTTCGACAGCGGAAGCGGTGCGCTCAGCTTGCTTATCGCTCGCCACCTTCATATAGAGCGGGAACAACGTGGCGGCGGTCAGCTGCGAGTGAACCTGCTTCTTCTGGAAATCGTAATCGGCGTACCAGCCTTTTTTGTCATCCCAAAGATAGCGGTTTATCGCCGCCTGACGTTTCTCGGCATCCGCCGCGAACTGTTTGGCTTTGTCATCCTGCTTATCCAGTTTGGACGCTTTAGACAATGTCTGTTCGAGGTGGAAAATCAGGCTGTTGAGATCGACCGGCGCCAGCTGCGTAGTACGAATCGACGCCAGATTATGCGCATCAGTGAACCAGCGCGAACTGAAATCCCAACCTGATGCCGCGCCAGCACGCAAGTCGCGATAGACCTGCTGTTTATTGCGTTCCGGCGCTTTATTCGCGGTGTTTACGTCATCGAGCCAGGATTCGGTGCGCGGTGCATCGCGATCGTCCCAGTAACGGTTAAGCAGCGTACCGTCGCTGAGTTTAATCACGCGTTTGCTGGCCTGGCCGGCTGCCACTTTGTCGCTGTCCGCCATCCAGTAATCGTACTCTTTCTGCAGCTGCGGCAGGTATTGGCGATAGACATCGTCGCCTTTGTGCGTTGCCAGCAGGTCAACCATCAAGCTGAAGAACGGCGGCTGCGAGCGGCTGAGATAGTAGCTGCGGTTACCGTTGGGGATATGGCCATATTTATCGAGTTCGGTGGCGAAGTTATCCACCATATCCTGCACGCGATCCCAGTGACCGCTCTCCGCCAGGCCGAGCATGGTGAAGTAGCTGTCCCAGTAATAGACTTCGCGGAACCGGCCGCCAGGCACCACGTAAGGTTTCGGCAGCGGCAGCAGCGAATCGTATTGACTGGCACTTTGCGCGGTGCGTGTCAGCACCGGCCATAAACCGTTGATGTGCTCGCGCAGGCTTTGCCCGGCGGGCGGCACATATTTGTCTCCCTCTTTTGGCAGCGTGAAGTTGCTGTCGACAAAATGCTTGAGATCGAA
>NZ_DAMBSA010000072.1:0-7840 GCF_032054795.1 Pantoea sp. CTOTU49201 | reverse complement strand
AGTAAAAAGGTCAGACGCGCGGGCGTGAATACGGCATTTTTTATCATCGGTTTTTCTCCTTGTCCGAAAAGGTGGTGTGCTAACGCATTGACCACCCGAACAACTTTAGTCGTAATCGCGCCGCTTAGCCTCGCACAGCGGTGGAAATGTGAAGCGCCCGGAATTAATCACGCGAGAAATTGCATCAAGGCTAAGGTTTTTGCTTGCCCTGTTCGGTTATTTGCCTGAGGCTGAAGCAAAAAAAAGGAGAGTCAAATGGAGATTATCTGGTATCACCCGTCGCTGGCGCCGCAGGGCTGGCTGGAAGGTTTGCATCAGCGTTTACCTAAGGCGCGCGTGCGTTTCTGGCAGACGGGCGACAATGCACCGGCCGATTACGCGGTGGTGCGTTCGCCGCCGGTCGAGATGCTGGCGGGCCGCCAACTGAAAGGCGTGTTTGCCATGGGCGCTGGCGTGGACGAGATCCTCAAGCAGCTGCGTGACAACCCACAAATGCTGGCTGACAACGTGCCGTTATTCCGCCTCGAAGATACCGGCATGGCGCGACAGATGCAGGAATACGCCAACTGGTGCGTGCTGGGCTGGTTCCGCCGTTTTGCCGAATATCGTCAACTGCAGCAGCAGGCTAATTGGCAGGAGCTTGATAGTTTAGATCGCGAAAACTTCACCATTGGCGTGCTCGGCGCAGGCGTGTTAGGCCGCAGCGTGCTGGAGAGCCTGCGTCAGTGGGGCTTCCCGTTACGCAGCTGGAGCCGTTCGCCGAAGCAGATCGACGGTGTACAAAGCTTCCATGGCCGCGATCAGCTCAATGCCTTCCTTGAGGGCACGCAGGTGCTGATCGATCTGCTGCCCACCACGCCGGAAACCACCAACCTCATCGATAGCCAACTGCTCAGCGCGTTGCCGCACGGTGCCTGCTTCCTCAATCTGGCGCGCGGTGCGCATGTGGTGGAAGCCGATCTGCTGGCGGCGCTGAACAGTGGTCAATTGGCCGCCGCCGCGCTGGATGTGTTCCAGACCGAGCCGCTGCCGCCGCAGCATCCGTTGTGGTCTCATCCGCATGTCACAATCACGCCACATACTGCAGCGATTACCTTGCCAGCCGAGGCGATGGATTACATTGCGGATGCCATACTTGCTCTGGAGCAAGGTCAACAGCCGGGTGGTTTGGTCGATCGCCAGCGCGGTTATTAATTCACATTGGGTCAGGAGATGAAGATGTATCCCGTTGATTTACATATGCACACCGTTGCCAGCACGCATGCTTACAGCACGCTGCATGATTATGTGGCGCAGGCGAAAAAGAACGGCCTGAAGCTGTTCGCGATTACCGATCACGGTCCGGATATGGCCGATGCGCCGCACTATTGGCACTTCGTTAACATGCGCATTTGGCCGCGGGTGATTGATGGCGTTGGCGTGTTGCGCGGTATTGAAGCCAACATCAAAAATCAGCAGGGCGAGATCGATTGCAGCGGCCCGATGCTCGATGCGCTGGATCTGATCGTCGCGGGCTTCCACGAGCCGGTATATGCACCGCGTGATAAAAAGCATCACACCGAAGCGATGATTGCGGCCATGGCGGGCGGTTTGGTGCATATCATTTCGCATCCGGGCAACCCGAAATTCCCGGTGGATATCCGCGCAATAGCCGAAGCCGCCGCGCATTACGATGTGGCGCTGGAGATCAACAACTCCTCCTTTACCCATTCGCGCCTCGGCAGCGAACCGAACTGTCGCGCCATTGCTGAAGCGGTGCGCGATGCCGGTGGTAAACTGGCATTTGGCTCCGATTCGCATACTGCGTTTACGCTGGGAAATTTCGAACACTGCCTGCGCATCACCAGCGAAGTGGATTTTCCTGAAGATCGCGTGTTAAATGTCACGCCGCGTCGCCTGCTCGATTTCCTCGAACTGCGCACCGGTAAAACGATTCCCGAATTTGCTGATTTTTAACTTTTTTGCCTCAAGGAATTCTGTTGCATGAATGAGTTTTCCATTCTCTGCCGTGTCATCGGCTCGCTGTTTAATCGCCAGCCGCAGGATCCGCTGCTGGTGCCGCTGTTCACTCTGCTGCGTGAAGGCAAACTGCAACAGCAGTGGCCGCTGGAGCAGGATGAGCTGTTGACGCGCTTGCAGCAGAATAGCGATCCGCAGGCGCTGGCCGCCGACTACAACGCGCTGTTTGTTGGCAGCGACTGCAGCGTGCCGCCGTACGCATCACAGTGGCCGAACGGTGTTGCTGAAGCGGACGTGCGTGCATTTCTCAGCGCGCGCGGCATGCCGCTGAGTGAAGCACCCGCCGATCACTTTGGCGTGCTGCTGCTGGCGGCATCGTGGCTGGAAGATCAGTCGGCGGAAGATGAATCCGCCGCGCAGCTGGCGCTGTTTGATGAGTATCTGCTGCCGTGGTGCGGCGCGTTCCTCGGCAAAGTGGAAGCGCATGCTACCACGGCGTTTTATCGCACGCTGGCGGCGCTAAGCCGTGAGGCGATTCAGGCGATGTACGACGAGCTGAACGAAGAGCAGGGCGACGAGGCCTAACCGTTACCAGCTGGCTGCGCTGCTGCCGAGCTTCACGCCCGGCGTAGCGCAGATCATTGGCGTGCCGGGCAAATACGCTGCGGCACGCAATCTCTCGGCAATTCCCCACTGATTAATTTCTATCGCGCTCAACGCGTCATCGTGCTGCGCGTGGATACCGTTTTGCACATTCTCCGGCGCGGCGCCGAACTGCTGTAACAGCCGCGCGGTGCGGGCCAGCGATAAACGCGCCTGCCAGCCAACGCCATTGATCAACCGCTGACGTAAACCTTCCAGCACCGCCGCAGCCATCAGATAACCGGTGGCGTGATCGAGCGCCTGCACCGGCAGCGGCGTTGGCTGGTTATTGCCGCTCCAGCGCATGCCTTGTTCGGCGATGCCGCAGCCCATCTGTACCAGACTGTCGAAGCCGCGCCGGTTGCGCCACGGCCCGCTCCAGCCCCACGCATTGAGGCTGACATCCACTAAGCCCGGCGCGAGTTTGCGGCGCGTCTCAGCATCCAGCCCGAGTTTTTCCAGCGCATCAGCGCGATAACCGTGTACCAGCACATCGCTGTGCTGCAACAGCTGGCGCAGCTGTTCACGCCCGGCCCGGGATTTGATATCAAGCCGCGCACAGCGTTTGCCACAGGTGATCTCCTCTTCCAGCGTTGGTTCGTGCCAGTCGGGCGGATCGATACGCAGCACCTGCGCGCCGAGGCTGGCGAGAAAACGCGTCGCCACCGGACCGGCGATGATGCGCGTGAGATCCAATACGCGTACGCCGAGCAGCGGCCGCGCGGGCGATAACGACCAGGCAGGCGCGGGTGCAGCGTCGGTGGCCTGTTGGGCAATCAGCGCTTCCTGCTGCACGGCCTTGCCTTGCGGATGTTGCAGCCATTGCGCTTCGCTACGCATCTGCGCGGCGCAGCCGCCAGCATCAATCACCGCCTGTTCCAGCGTAGCGGCGGGCCAGCGTGCCACTGCATCGGCCAGTGCGGCACGATTGGCATGCTGGCCGAGCACGCGCTCCATCGCCGCACGATGATGAGCCGCGTTGGTGTGCAGGCGGATCCAGCCATCGGCGCTGGCGTAATCACCGGCAAATTCATCCCACAGCGCGGCAGGCGGTCGATTCAACGGGATCAGGCTGTGCTGAAACCAGCGCGAAGCGAGACGGACATTGATGCTGACCGGCGCGGCCTGGCCGAGCAGATCGCTCAGTGCCTGGCTGGCAAGACCAATGCTGGTGGCCGCCAGTTCGCTGACGGCGAAGGCAGAGGAAAAGGTGTCGGGCTGGAGAAAAGTAGGCGAGGGAAGCGGGTCCGCGCCTCGCAATCCCTGCCACATTTGCTGCCACAGTGCGGCAGCACGTTGAGAATCCATGTTGAGTCTCCGGATAACGCGCGAGACTCAAGCATAGCAGAGCGGATTAACGGCGGCGTAAGCGCGGAAAGCGCGCGTGCATCCGCAGGTTACGCAGGTTGATCACCGCAATGGCGGTACCCAACACCACTAACGAGGCGCCAAGAATCTTAAAGCTGTTCATGCTGTCACCCAAGACAAAAACGCCCATCAACACCGCCAGTACCGGCGTCAGCAGCGAATAGGGCATGATCAGGTTGACGTTGTACTTCTTCAGCAGTGCGTACCACAACGTATAGGCAACAATCGACGAGGCGAGCGCGCTATACAGAATGCCAAACCAGCCGCGCCAGCCCGCGTGGCTCAATGCGTAAAACTGGTTGGATTCGGTCAGCCACGAAGCGGCACCGACAATCGGTACCGCAAGGAAGGAGATCCAGCCGGTCAGCGTCAGCGGTTTAATCGGCGGCGATTTTTTTACAATCATATTACTGATCGCCCAGCCAAACGCGCTGCACAGCAGAATACACAGCACCCACCAGGCCGGAATGGTCGGGCTGCCTGACAGCACCGCCACGCCGCTCAGCGAAATGGCGATACCGAGCAGTTGCACCAGGCGCAATTTCTCTTTCAGAATCACCATCGCCAGCAGCATGGCAATCGGCGTACCGAGCTGAACCACGATGGCGCCGGTGCCGGCATCGGTGTAGCGCATGCCGACAAACAGCAGCGAGAAATGCATAAAGCCGAAGGTGAATGCCAGCGTCAACAGCCACGGCAATTGTGCGCGCGTGATGCGGCAAAACGGCACCAGCACAATCGCCACCACCACAAAGCGCATCCAGGTGAGAAACAGCGGCGGAAGTTCCAGTAATCCCCACTTCACCGCCACGTTGTTGAAAGCCCAGATGGAAACCACCATCAGAACCATTAAAAAATGCCGCACTGCCACAAGGTCTTCCTTAAGCATCAACAAGGATTATCACCGGCTAATGATGGCATGAAGCCGTCGACTTCGGACATGTCTGACAAAATTTTTTTCCCATAAGCATTAGCTTATGCAGGAAAAAAATAAGACATGTCGCTGATTTACTGTCAAAGTGGACGTCCGAAAGGCGACCATAATGAGGACCGTATTCGGCATGACACACACCCGCGCTTTACCTCTTGCTCTGATTCAACTCGAAGTTCCGCCGCCGCAGGTTGTGGCACAAATTGGTGAACAACCCCGCTGGTTTATCGACGCGCTGCAATTGCAGCCTGATGACTATGTGATTGTGCGCCCGCATCTGGGTGATGATTTACCGGCCTTTGACCGCGTCAGTGGCGCGATCCTCAGCGGTTCGTGGGCGATGGTTACCGATCACGCTGACTGGAGCGAACGCACCGCCGCCTGGATTCGGGGCGCGCTGGAGGCGGATCTGCCGCTGCTTGGCGTCTGTTACGGACATCAATTGATGGCGTATGCGCTGGGTGGCAAAGTGGGCGATAACCCGCATGGCTGGGAGCGTGGACTGAAACCGCTAACGCGCAGCGCGCAGGCGCACAACGATCCGTGGCTGGCTGCGTTACCGGGCGAATTTCAGGCGTGGTTGTCACATCGACAATCGGTGTTAACGCCGCCGCCGCATGCGCAGGTGCTGGCAAGTTCGGCACAGGATGGCTGTCAGATTTTGCGTTACTCGCCGCAGGCGCTGTCGGTGCAGTTCCATCCGGAATTTACCCGCGACATTATGAGCGCCTGTTTACCCGCGGGCGTGAGTGACGATGGTACGCAACTGGTGGGGGAAGATTGGTCGCGCGAACTGCTGCGCCGCTTCTGGCTGCAAACGCGGCCGCAGCCGCGCGCGCAGGCTCAGGGCGCGTAGTTACGCGTGCAGCGATAAACCCACGCGGGTGGCATGTTTTTCAGCACCCGTTGGCGTTCCCAGGTGAAGTAGCGTGACAAATTTGGCTGGGTGAACGAGGTGTATTGAAACTGCACGAATACGCCACGTGGACCCAGCGCATCATGCACCGCGCTGAGAATATTGTCGCGTGTGGCGGGCGGCAATGACAGCAGCGGCAAGCCAGAGAAAATCACATCATATTCCCCCGCAAGATATTCCGCCGAGCAGGCGCTCACCTGCATGCGTGCATCGGGCAATCCCCGCAGGCTTTTCACCAGTTCCGGGCTAATTTCGAACACATCCAACTGAGCTTGCGGTGACATACGCGACAGCACGTGGCGTGTGAGTACGCCATCACCGGCGCCGAGTTCGGCGATACGCAGGCTGTTATCCCAATTCACCGCATCGCACATGGTGCGGCACAGCGCGGCGGAAGAGGGCGTGATGCTGCCCATTTTGCGCGGGTTACGGATGAATTGCTGAACAAAGTTCGCTTTGGCGCGCATTAACGTCAGGGCTGAAGCCAACATCTGTTTCTCCTGGTTAGTATCCTGCTTCATATTGACCACATATTTCGCCCATGTTCCGCTTTTTGCGGCATAAGTGGGAAAACTCGGAATTTTCCGTAACGGAACTGGGGATGATACACAGGCTGCAGTTTAGGCATACAAGACCTGGCTGAAACTTAGGGCAATGTGAAAAATCGTAAAGCGATGGGCTGTGCCGGATTTCCTTCGATGCGGTCACAGTTTCCCCTTCTGCGATCTGACAGGCTGGCGTTGATCGCTCAATGTTAATAACAGGTTTCATAGTTGTTAATCGCCACTCTGTCCGCAAGGAGAAACACCATGCGTTACGCTGCTCCGGGAGAACAAGGTTCTCTCATTACTCTGCAATCGCGTTATGGCAACTTTATCAACGGCGAATTTGTTGCGCCGGTGAACGGTAACTACTTCGTCAACACCTCACCGATTAATGCTTCCACCATTGGCGAGTTCCCACGCTCGGATCGTGCCGATATTGATAACGCCGTGGCTGCCGCACAGGCCGCTGCCGATGCGTGGGGCAAAACCTCACCGCAGGCGCGCTCGCTGGTGCTGCTGAAAATTGCCGATCGGCTGGAAGAGAATCTGGAATATATCGCGGTCAACGAAACCTGGGATAACGGTAAGCCGGTGCGTGAGACGCTGGCAGCGGATCTGCCGCTGGCGGTCGATCACTTCCGTTATTTCGCTGGCTGCGTGCGTGCGCAGGAAGGCACCGCTGCTGAAATCGATGAGTTCACCGCTGCCTATCACTTCCACGAACCGCTGGGCGTGGTCGGGCAAATCATTCCGTGGAATTTCCCGCTGCTGATGGCGGCATGGAAACTGGCACCGGCACTTGGCGCAGGCAACTGCGTGGTGCTGAAACCGGCTGAGCAAACGCCGCTGTCGATCACGCTGTTTATGGAAGTGATTAAAGATCTGCTGCCGCCAGGCGTGATTAACGTGGTGCACGGCTACGGCAAAGAGGCGGGCGAAGCGCTGGCGTCGCATCCGGGCATCGCCAAAATCGCCTTTACCGGTTCCACCGCAACCGGCGGCCATATTCTGGAGCTGGCGGCGAAAAGTCTGATTCCGTCCACCGTTGAGCTGGGCGGTAAATCGCCGAATATCTTCTTCGAAGACATCATGGATGCCGAAGAGAGTTTCATTGAGAAAGCGGCCGAAGGTGTGGTGCTGGGCTTCCTCAATCAGGGTGAAGTTTGTACTTGTCCATCACGTGCGCTGGTGCAGGAATCGATCTTTGAGCCGTTTATGGCGGCGGTGATGAAGCGTATCAAAACCATCAAACGTGGCGATCCGCTTGATACCGAAACCATGATTGGCGCGCAGGCGTCGCAGCAGCAGTTTGATAAAATCCTCTCTTATCTGGAGATTGCGCAGCAAGAGGGCGCGCAGGTGCTGCACGGCGGCGGCGTAGAGAAAGTGGGCGAAGAGTTTGCCAGCGGCTACTACATCCAGCCGACGCTGTTGAAAGGCGATAACAGCATGCGCGTGTTCCAGGAAGAGATCTTTGGC
>NZ_DAMBSA010000071.1:5557-15374 GCF_032054795.1 Pantoea sp. CTOTU49201 | reverse complement strand
GTTGCCAGCCAGCGAAACATTGCTGCAGAAACCTGACGTGCTGACGGTAAAACTCAGCGCGCCGGAAACCTACGGCATCGATGCCGGCCAGCCGGTGATGCTGTATGGCATGAAAATCGGCCAGGTGATTTCACGCGCGCT
This sequence comes from Pantoea sp. CTOTU49201, assembly GCF_032054795.1. NCBI lineage: Bacteria > Pseudomonadati > Pseudomonadota > Gammaproteobacteria > Enterobacterales > Erwiniaceae > Pantoea > Pantoea sp. CTOTU49201. The sequence goes on along the minus strand of NZ_DAMBSA010000071.1, from coordinate 15,233 downwards.
GGATGAGAATGGCATCAGCTTTGTCGCAGCTATCAACCCGGAACACCGTAATCTGGTGCACGCCGACAGCAAGTTTGTGGTGAATAGCCGCCTCGATGTGAAGTTTGGCCTCGACGGTATGCAGGTGCTGGGTGCCAGTGCGCGCGAATGGGTGGATGGCGGCATTCGCCTGATCCCAGGCGCGAAAGGCAATCCATCCAGTCGTTATCCTTTATATGCGGATGCGGAACGTGCTCAGGAAGGCATCGTGGGAGAACAACCGCCGACCACACTGAAACTCACCGCCAACAGCTTGCCGGATGTGCAGGCTGGTTCGGTGCTGCTGTACCGCAAATTCCAGGTCGGCGAAGTGGTGGATGTGGTGCCGCGCGCGGATGCGTTTGAAATCTCGATTCACATTCAGCCGCAGTATCGCAAGCTGCTCACCAGCGAGAGTGTGTTCTGGGCCGAAGGTGGCGCCAAAGTGCAGCTCAACGGCAGCGGTTTAACCGTGCAAGCGTCCCCGCTTAACCGTGCACTGAAAGGTGCTATCAGCTTCGATAATCTGACCGGCGCGCAGGCGGCGAAAGGCGTTAAGCGTGTGCTCTACGCTTCAGAAACAGCCGCGCGCGCAGTTGGCAGCCAGATCTCGCTGCACACCTATGACGCTAGCAAACTGGCGGCGGGAATGCCGATTCGCTATCTCGGCATCAACATTGGTCAGGTTGAATCACTGGCGCTGAGTTCGGATAACAACCAGGTTGTCGCCAAAGCGGTGCTTTATCCGGAATACGTGCAGGACTTCTCGCGCATCGGCAGCCGCTTCTCGGTGGTATCGCCGGAAATTTCTGCGGCGGGTGTGAATCATATCGAAACGCTGTTGCAGCCTTATCTCAACGTCGATCCGGGCAAAGGTGCGCCTGCGCGCACATTCGAACTACAGGAAAGCACCATCACCGATTCACGCTACCTGAACGGCTTGACTATTTATGTCGATGCCGCTGACGCGGGATCGCTGTCGGTGGGCACGCCAGTGCTGTTCCGTGGCGTAGAAGTGGGCACGGTCACCGGAACGTCGCTGGGCAATATGGCGGATCGCGTGCAGATTGCGCTGCGTATCAGCAAAAAATATCAGCATCTGGTGCGCAACAACTCGGTGTTCTGGCTGGCTTCCGGCTATAACTTTGATTTTGGTCTGATTGGTGGCGTGCTGAAAACCGGTACTTTCCAGCAGTTCATTCGCGGCGGCGTACAGTTTGCCACCCCGCCAACGGTGCCATTAGCCCCGCAGGCCGGCGCCAACAAACACTTCCTGCTACAGGATGAAGCGCCGAAAGCGTGGCGCGACTGGGGCACGGCGATTCCGGACCCTAATCAACCTTAAGCAAATCGGGCAGCCTGGCTGCCCGATTCTTTTTCGCGTGTTACACTTCGCGCTCATTTCGTTTCCCGGTAGATGCCCGTGTCCGATCGCTTTCCCGAAGATTTTCTCGCGCTGATGCGCGCCAGCCTTGCTGACGACGCCGAACTGCAACGCTTCCTCGCTATTAGCCAGCAACCGCTGCGTCGCAGCTTACGCGTTAACACCTTAAAAATTAGCGTGGAAGATTTCCTCGCCCGCACCGCCGATTATGGCTGGCGCTTATCGCCCATTCCGTGGTGTGCCGAAGGGTTCTGGATTGAGCGTGACGACGAATCGTTGCCGCTCGGTAGCGTAGCGGAACATCTGAGCGGGCTGTTCTACATTCAGGAAGCCAGCTCAATGCTGCCGGTCACCGCGCTGTTTGATGCCGCACCCGATGCACGTCAGGTGATGGATGTGGCTGCCGCGCCGGGCTCCAAAACCACGCAGATGGCCGCGCTGATGCGCAATGAAGGCGCTATTCTGGCGAACGAATACTCGGCCAGCCGCGTTAAAGTGCTGCACGCTAATATCAGCCGCTGCGGCGTCAGCAATGTGGCGCTGACTCATTTTGATGGTCGCGTGTTTGGTGCCGCGCTGCCGGAGCGTTTCGATGCCATTCTGCTTGATGCACCCTGCTCTGGCGAAGGCGTAGTGCGTAAAGATGCCGACGCGCTGCGTAACTGGACGCTGGCCAGCACCAAAGCGATCGCTGAGACCCAACGCGATCTGCTCGACAGCGCTTTCCATGCCTTGCAGCCCGGCGGCACGCTGATTTACTCCACCTGCACACTGAATCAGATCGAGAATCAGCAGGTGATTCACTGGTTGCTGCAGCGTTATCCCGATGCGGTTGAAATCGTACCGCTGAACAACCTGTTCGCCGGCGCCGATCAGGCGTTAACCACCGAAGGTTTCCTGCACGTGTTCCCACAGATTTTCGATAGCGAAGGTTTCTTCGTCGCGCGTCTGCGTAAAACCGCCAGCATTCCCGCGTTGCCAACGCCAACCTATAAAGTCGGCAAACTGCCCTTCTCTCCTGCCAGCCGCAAACTGAGCGCCGAAGTGCAGCAGGCGGCGGCAAAAGTCGGCTTGAAGTGGGATGAGAACCACACGCTGTGGCAGCGCGACAAAGAGCTGTGGCTGTTCCCGGCGGCGCTGGAGAGTTGGCTGGGAAAGGTGCGCTTCTCGCGTATCGGCCTCAAGCTGGCAGAAACCTTCCCGAAAGGCTATCGCTGGCAGCATGAAGCAGTGGTAGCGCTGACGCAGCCAGGCAGCGCGCTGGATTTCGAACTCACCGATGCGGAAGCGGAAACCTGGTATCGCGGTCAGGATATCCATCCGGAAACCTTGCCCAACCGGGATGAAGTGATCGTCACCTACCAGCAGCAGCCGCTGGGATTGGCGAAGAAAGTGGGTAATCGCATTAAAAACAGTTATCCGCGTGAACTGGTGCGCGACGGACGACTGTTCCGCTAAGCGTTACTGCAATTGCACCAGAGTGAGATGATTGCCGAAGACCGCGCCGGTATCGATGTAATGCTGATTCGCCACATTGAGCGGTTGTTCTAACGGCGTGTGGCCGAAGTAGAAATCACTGGCGCCATCGATGTGGGCTGAACTGCCGCGTTGATGGCGTCCCAGCCGATCGCGACTCCACACCACTTGCTGCCAGTCAACATCCTGCCCCAACGCATAATGGCTGGCAGGATAATCGGCGTGGGCAATGACCACCACGCGTTCGCCGAAATCCAGATGCAGGATCAACGGTAACTCAGCGCAGCGTTTCAACGCATGGCGCGCAGCTATTAACTTTGCGCCCTTCAACTGCCAAAACCACTCGCCGCCGTTCATCATCCACAAGGTTTGATCACGGCCATCCAGCGCAGCGAGCGCCATCTGCTCATGATTGCCGCGCACGCAGCGGAACCAGGGTTCCTGCATCAGCGCTAAACAGCCAGGACTGTCCGGCCCGCGATCGATTAAATCGCCCACCGATAGCAATAAATCCTGCTGCTTATCGAAATCACGCTTGAGCAGTTGCGCATCGAGCTGGGCGCGGCAACCGTGCAGATCGCCCACCACCCAAATCTTTCGCCACATTTGCGTGTTTACCGTTTGGTAAAGCATGTAATCTTCCCCGGTTGACTGGAAGTTTAGTGAGCCCGGCATAAAGTATAGTCCGGTCAGGTTTAGCCAGCGGAGGGAACAGCATGAGCGGACGGAAGCAATTCATTGGTGTATTAATCGTTATTTTCATCGGTAGCTTGCTGCTACTGGAATCACTCGCTCGTCTGGTACATCTGTTATTTGTGGGATAATTACGCGACTTTACATTCCGCGCTAAACGCCTAAACTCCTTTGCGCATCATATAAAGGAGCCTGTATGAGCCAGAATATTTACGACAATCCTACCTTTTTTGCCGGATACGCCACCTTGCCACGTTCCGTTAAGGGATTAGACGGCGCACCAGAATGGCCCGCACTGCGTGCATTACTCCCTGATCTGCAGGACAAACGTGTTCTCGATTTAGGCTGCGGCTACGGCTGGTTTTGCCGATACGCGCAGCAGCAAGGCGCGCGCGACGTGCTGGGACTCGACGTTTCCGAGAAGATGCTGGCGCAAGCCACGAGCATGACGCAGGGAACGGAGATTTGCTATCAGCGCGCCGATTTAGAAACTTTGCAGTTAGGCGAATCCTTTGATCTCGCCTACAGCTCACTGGCGCTGCACTACCTCACCAATATTGACGCGCTCTTCGCAACCCTGTTTGAGGCAATCACGCCGGGCGGCGCGCTGGTGTTTTCCTGTGAACATCCGATTTACACCGCACCTGCACAACAGCAGTGGATTGTGGATGAGCACCAGCAGCGCAGCTGGCCGGTCAATCATTATCAGCAGGAAGGCGAACGCATCAGCAACTGGTTTGCCGATGGCGTGAAGAAGCAGCATCGCAAGCTGTCAACCTGGATCAATGCAGTGATCGGCGCAGGATTTGAGATGGTGCATCTCGATGAATGGGGACCGAGCGAAGAGATGGTTGCGCTGAATCCCGCCCTGGCGGAAGAACGCGATCGTCCGATGATGTTTTTGCTGGCCGCGCGTAAACTGCTGTGACTTTCAATTGAGGCTGCACGATGCAGCCTTTACACATCCCTGCTGCGCTATTTGTGACATTCAAGGGGCATTGCGTACTAGCGCGTGATTAAAAAGATCGCCAGCAAGAAGAAGGCTAATAAACCGGCAAATGTCAGCGTTCCAATACGCGGCGTTTTGGCGCGGCCAACTACCACACCAATAAAGATACAAAGCAGCGTTAGGGTGCCAATCATTACCCAGAGAAGATATTGTGTATTTGCCATGAAGGATCCTTATCCGGCCATTAATCAGATGCGCCCACGTTATACCATTTTTCGCACAGACTGACTGCAGCTATATGACCGCACCTTTTCTGCTGATTATTTCCCATCCGATAACGATCACGTCGCGTTATGCGCGCAGCGTACAACTTTGAGATTTTCCAGCTGTTGCAAACGTGACGCAGCCTTATTGTTAGCGCTGGCCTTCGCAATGCCATTACCGATGCCAAAATCCCCAATGAAGCCGAGGACCGTCAGCGCATCAAACTCGCCGGTTTTGTCGATCTGCTGTTGGACACTCTGGCTTTTAGCAATCTCCTGATTCAGTGCTGCGCAGTCGTAGGTTTGTGCTTCGGCATCGCTCACATTGGCAGACTGCGGATATTGTTTCAGCGCGCAACCACTCAGCAGCATGGCGATCAGAATAACAGGCTTATACATCTTGCAAAATTCTCTCTAAGGCGGTGATTTATTGCTGAACAGGAGAAAATGTAGCATCTATTGGAGATGACGATCGGGGGAATAAGTGACGTTAGGATGGGTAATTTAAAAATAAAAAAGCACTGCCTAAGCAGTGCTAATGATTCTGATATCAGGCAATTGCCTGATAAGCCCTAATAATTATCAGGGCAGAATATCCGTCGTTATGCAGTTTTCAACACAATCATTGATGATTTGCAGAAAATGCATTTAGCGCCATGTGGGTTCATTTTAGTAATATCGAACGCGGAGGTGCGATATTGTGAACTCTGGCAATGCGGACATCTTAAACGATGATAAATGCGAATAATTACAGACCTAATACATTTGTTGCAGACGGACCTTTAGGACCATCTTCAACTGAAAACTCAACACGCTGACCTTCATCAAGTGAGCGATAATCAGTGCCCTGAATGGCTGAGAAGTGGACGAAAACGTCCTTGCTGCCATTTTCAGGAGAAATAAAGCCGAAGCCTTTTTCTGAGTTGAACCATTTTACCGTTCCAAGAATTTTATTAGACATAATTTTTACCTTTTAAATGAGCCTATTGGCGTAAGGGCCGAGTTGCAAATACGAATCAGAACTTAGGATAAGACTCAAAGAGAAAGGGCTTGAAGCGGCACTAACTGGGATGAGAAATACAATGGGAACTAACCTTCTAACTGTCTGCTATTCAGACCGACGAAGCATTAACGCATTTATCCTAACTATAAGCAAGCTATAAATGATTTTAGTTTTTATACTCACTTATACATTTTTTTAAGTACAAAATGAAAAGGTTTAGCTCCAACATCCATTTAATAGTTGCGCCTCTTACCTTGGAAGATAATCTTGAATTCACAGCCCCCATCTTCTCATCAGGTTAAAAGAAGTTAGTGTAATGACTATGGCTGCAGCTCATATGTGCGCAAATGTCCTTCAGCAGGGCTTTATTAAGACTCATATCGGCACCAACATCTTCAAACGTATATTTTCATTTTCCATCTGCCGCACGTGTCTCATCCCCAAAAGGGGAAATTCCATCATCATTACTGGAAACAAAAACGTCACATGGTGCATGCTAGTTGTTAAACTCACAGCACTGATAGCCGCGTAACTTTAACAGTAAAGCGCCCCTGTTCTTCGATGAAAAATCACTTTGACATCACCAACAGATCAGGATGGGGAAATTAGCTTCATATCAGAATTCACTCAACGAATGACGAAAATATCAATTCAAGAAAATTTAATAGACGACCAAAGAATTTGATTTTCTTATACATATTGACAAGGAAATTATGATGACCAAACTTCCAAAAAGACTGTATGCAATATATTTCCACAACCACCTTACTTTCAGCAATCACCCTAAAGAAAAATGCAACATGATATAAATGAAACCCACAAAACAAAAAATTATAAATACAACCTCACTAAGCTTTATCCCAATATCTCCTCAGCGCACTGTATAAAAAATAAAGCAATCAGTATAGAGTTAATGCTTTTAATTTTAAAATAATTATCTACCTTTGATTCCAATAGCAGAAAAACTCATCACCAACACATACATCATATAATTAATTATAACTAACTGGTAACTGGTAACTGGTAACTGGTAACTGGTAACTTGCAGACATTCAACGATCGCTACCTAGCGTAGTGAGAATTTCTATTACAGCATTTGATTTCCACGAATCGACAAACCACTACAGGAGGCTTTTAGATAAGTAGTTAATTAATGATGTCATATAAAACCCCTATACTTTTTGTGGTGTGAGATATGGAAACGATGACAATATTACATCTTATCTCAGTATGAGCGCCAACACCTCCTTTATTAAATTCAGAGTTAAAGAAACACGCTTTCAAATAGCTAAGCTGAACTTTCCTTAATTCTTAAAATGAGGTATTATGTCTAGAGCTCAATAGCTTATAAGAATCGGAACAATTTATGAAAAAAGACAATGATCTAAAGTTAACATATTTCCAAGAATTTATATTATTCATCTCATCACTTGCATTTACCAGCATATTTTTCTGGAAGCAAATTTCAACTGGTTTTTGCTTTGTATTTGGCAAAGGCTATGATGTTCTGATTGAAAGATTTTTAGTGTCTCATTGGACGAATGTATTTAATGGCATTACGATTTGGAATAATCCTCTTTATCTATATCCTCACACTAACACACTTGGATTCAATGATTCTTATTTTCTGTACGGCGTTATTGCTTGGTTATTTGACCTTCACTCTATATCAGGTGGAGATTTAATTCATGCAATTATGAAAGTGATTGGCTTTTGGGCAATGTGCCGATTGATGCTAAAAATCACAAAAGACTTTCAAATCAGTTTGCTTACTGCGGCCCTTTTTACATTGGTGATAAACTCATCTAATCAAGCAGGTCATGGACAGTTGTTTTTATCATCACTTTCTCCATTATTATCATTGCTTCTGCTTAATTTAATTTATGGTATAACATACAAAAGGAGTTGGACATATAAAATAATCAACGGAGTTTCTTTCAGCATTTTTCTGGCAGCAGTTTTTTTTACTGGCTTTTATATTTCGTGGTTTTTTTGTTTGTTTCTTTTGTTGTTTTTTATGTCATTTTTCCTATTCAAAAGAAGTCAATCTATAAACTTCATAAAAATTGCATCATCTCAAAAACTATTATTCTTTGTTTTATTTATAACGTTCATTATCTCTATTTTCCCTTTTTTGATGGTTTATCTGCCAAATTTAAAACAAACAGGTGGCCAGTCGTTCCCAACACAATTAGGATACAGCTTACATGCAATAGACATTTTTAACATTGGCGAAGGGAGTTTGTTATGGGGTGCAATATACACTCACATTAATAGTTATCTAGGTGGCATTTGGCGTAGTGGTGAGTTTGAGGTTGGTTTCACTCCGGATGTTTTGTTAATGTTTTTCATTTCCGTTGTTTATTTTTTTTATAAAAAAACAACGCTTCATCAAAGCCTTTTATTGCCCTTAGCTTAACAGTTATAATAATTTTATCATTACCGATATCAATAAATGATTTTTCACTGTGGATTTTAATAAATAAAACAATCCCAGGAGCATCTGGAGTCAGAGCAATCTGTCGTATTTATCTCATTCTGGCGCTCCCTATCTGCTTGATTATTGGTTGTTGCATTAAAGACTTAAAACTAAATAAATATATAACTTATGCAATATTTTCGTTATTGATTACATCACAAATTAACATAAGCCCGCCAGTAAATATAAAGGCTAGCGATGAACTATTAATTAAAAAGGCATCCATCCCTCCTGCTTACTGCAAGTATTTTTATGTAAAAAACCCCATTGATAATCTTTCCTCACTCCATCAGAATGATATATACTCTCAAAATACCCAAGCTATGATTATAGCTGATAGCATCGGAATTCCAACACTAAATGGATTTGCCTCATTTACTCCAAAAGATTGGGTTTTTAAACAAGCTCCGTCATACCTTTATAAAGTTGATAAATATATATCTAATCATAACTTAAACTCTGTTTGCGTTCTAGATATAAAAAACAACATATGGGAGTCGAATAACCAAGTAGATCCTCTATCAGATATGGCAATTTTTAATTTAGGAGACAAAATAACTTTCTCTCGCGGTGGTAACTCAGGTAATTTTACTGCCAGTGGCTGGTCGATACCTGAGAGTTTTGGAACATGGACTGATGGTGATGTTTCCAATTTAATTATGAAGATTGAAAAAAAATCCGCCAATCCCACTTTGTTAATAATTGAGGCAAATGCATTTTTATTTGAACACAAGAAGGATGATTTTTTTGTTGATATATGGATAAATAATTATAAAATTGGAACTTTAATTTATTCAACTCTTAATGGAGATAATTTGCAGATTAAAAAAATCAGGATCCCAACTAACTCATTAAATATAAAAAATGGAGTTATCGATATTAAATTTGTAATGAATCCAACTATTTCTCCTTATGCCTTAGGAGCAGGTAATGATACAAGGCAACTGGGGCTAAATGTTAAGTCACTCACCTTACAATGATTGAATTTCTAACACACTCCTTTTTTTAAAATGGAGGGTATTAGTTAACAGGCTAATACATATTTTAGCCTGTATAATTTACCGTTAGTGAATGTAGCATATTCGGCAACGACAATTGCCGAATACAACGAGCGGTGCAGATGAAAAAGTTCGCAATTAAACGGGACTACTTTTGGAAAAAATATTCTAAGTTTTTAAGATATCAAAAGTCATCTTGCAGATTATATGAAGTTAAAAAAGTGAATAATCAGTCCAAGGTTGCTCGGACATAAAAACATGTCGATTACCAAAAAGTACTTAGATTCGCGTGGACAGGAATACGTGATGATATAAACCGGATATCATGAATTCGGACATTTTCGGATGGGTGATTATTTTTACATATAAATCAAACAGATAAAAAAAGACCGAATACGATTCCTATATTCGGT
>NZ_DAMBSA010000071.1:0-5547 GCF_032054795.1 Pantoea sp. CTOTU49201 | reverse complement strand
TCAGACCGACGAAGCATTAACGCATTTATTTGCGCCACTAGCAAGCGAAAAGAATATTTAATTTTCGATAAATAATCATTGTTTTTAAATTTACCACGTAAAAAAGAGGCAAAAAAAGACCGAATACGATTCCTATATTCGGTCCAGGGAAATGGCTCTTTGAGAGCCGTGCGCTAAAAGTTGGCATTTTTGCAGGCGAGGACGCCTTGCCATTTAAAGGTAGACCAGGATTGGTGGTTTTCCAGCCAATTTGCAGGTTTGGTACGGAAAGGTGACAACTCTGTGATCGTGCTGACAGAACGAGGAAACAAGCGTAGCGGCAGAAATGTGCGCTACGCCTGAAAAATTAGGGGATTACTTATCGCACAGTTGCTGGGCGCGATCGATGATCGGCTGAAGGCGCATTTTCTGACCGGGATGAGCTTTATCAACGGCGACGATGGTGTCGATTGATTGCAGCGTGCCCTGCCCGGCAGTTTTGCGCGCCAGTGCTTTATCGTTGAGCGGATACTGCAGTAGCGTGCCCGGATTAATCGCAAACAGTGCGCCGTCTTTCTCGCAGGTCAACATCACCTCTTCGCGGGTGAAGGGCCATTTGTCTTTTCCAATCTCAAAACGGCTGACGGTAATAATCTGTGCCGCCATCGCCTGGCTGCACAGCGCCATCAATACGCAAGCTGGAATCAGTTTCTTCAGCAAAATATCGACCTCATTTCATCTTCTTTAATGACACATTCAGGCCGGTGACAGCGTGGCAAACACGCTCACCAACCCAATAACAATAACGGCCAGCAGCAGCTCAAGCTGCGTCAGGCGAATAAACAGATGTGACGTATTGCTGGCCGCCAGGCGAAAGCGTGGCACCAGCAGATAGCGATTGGTTAACGCGATAGCGATCATCAGCATGACCAGCAGCACTTTCACCACCAGCAGCTCGCTCCACAGCGTGGCTTGCCAATTTAGCGGTGAACCGGCAATCAGCAGGCTATTAATCGTGCCCGTCAACAGCGCTAACGCTACCGCGAGATGTCCGTAACGCGAGAAGCGCATCATGCAGCGGATCGCATCGGTGCGAAAGGCAATCTGCCGCGCTTCACGCATCAGCACTAACAGCGGCAGTAAACCGCCCGCCCAGAATGCAGCTGCAATTAAATGCAGTGCGTGATTACCTTGTTGCAATAATCCCGGCCAGCCATCGCGCATCGCGGCATGCCCAACACCGGCTAAAGCAATCAACTGCAACAGGCCGCTGCACAGCAGCAGATTTTGCCGCAGTGTGCCACGCAGTAGCAGCGCTAACGTGCTTAGCAGTGCGAAGGCGATTTCCCAGCGCCAAATCTGACCGAAGCGCGTGCTGAGCACCGCTTGCCAGGTTGCGCTGTCACTGACATTTCGCCAGTCGCCGCTCATTAAGCCGGTTTGCGTTGCCAGCATCAGCACCGCGCTGAACAAACTCAGCAGCGCGCTAGTACGTAAAATTAAACCTAAACGTTGTGATAGCAGCGGACGATAGCGGCGTGGCGCCAGCAGCGCTGTATAGAAGGCACTTCCTGCAAGCAGCAGCACCGACAAAAAATGCAGCGCTCGCAGGCCAATCCACAACGTGCTCAAACTCATCAATCACTTCACGCTGAAGCTGTAGCTGCCTTTGGTTTTATGCCCATCAACGGACAGCACATGCCAGTTAACCTGATAATTGCCCGATGGCAGCGGCTGGCTGATCGGCACAATCAACTGATCATGTTGTTTATCGTTGAGTTTGGCTTTCCCGACCGCCACCGCCTGATGTTGAGCATCAAGCACATCCACGCCACTGAATGCCGCTTCAACATCTTCGGTAAAGGTCAGCGTTAAATTCTGCGGGGACGTTTCCACCACCGCTTTATCGGCTGGAACCGGTGTTTTCAGGTGAGCATGCGCCATGGCAAACTGGCTGAAGGCCAGCGTTGATGACGCCAGAAGTAGCGCGACGACCGAGTTGAACGCAGTTTTCTTCATGACTTCTTCCCTTTTAAATACGACAAACCACCGTAAACGTGGCAGCAGGATACGCCGCCGATCCGCAGGTGTCGAGACTTGCGGTGCGATCCAATCCCCTTGATCCCAGGGTCCGAAACCATTACTTTTGCCCCTGTTTATCAGGAGAAAAGCATGAGCCAAAACCTTGCCCTGCTCTCGCAGGAAGAGAAAGACAAAGTTAATGTCGATCTGGCGGCCGCGGGCGTTGCATTTAAAGAGCGCTACAACATGCCGGTGATTGCCGAAATGGTGGAGCGCGAGCAACCCGAAGCGCTGCGTGACTGGTTTCGTCAGCGCTTAATGAACTATCGCCAGGCTTCGCTTAGCCTGTCGCGCCTGCCCTACGAACCTAAGCAGAAGTAATTTATGTTACGTGTTATTGATACCGAAACCTGCGGCTTGCAAGGCGGAGTGGTGGAAGTGGCGTCGGTGGATGTCATTGATGGTCAGATCGTAAATCCGATGAGTGACTTAATCTGCCCGGATCGCCCCATTAGTCGTCAGGCGATGGCGGTACATCGCATTACTGAAGCGATGGTGGTGGGCAAACCCACCATTGAAGAAGCGATTGGCCGCTATCATGGCAGCCCGCATTATGTGGCACACAACGCCAGTTTTGACCGTCGCATGTTGCCTACGATGCCGGGCGAATGGATCTGCACCATGACGCTGGCGCGTCAGCTGTGGCCTGGCATTAAATACGGCAATCAGGCGCTGCGTCACAGCCTGAAGCTGGATGTCTCGCCACCGGCCGAACTGCATGCGCACCGCGCATTGTATGACTGCTACGTTACCGCTGCGCTGCTGATCCGCATTATGGAAACCTCAGGCTGGAACGCCGAGCAGATGGCGAATTTATGCCAGCCCGCGCCGGTGAGCGGCGATGTGTTCCCGTTCGGCAAATATCGCGGTCAGAGCATTGGCAGCATCGCGCGCAAAGATCCCGGCTATCTGCGTTGGGTGCTGGAAAATGTGCGCGATTTGCGCCCACCTTTACGGCAGGCGCTGCGTAAGTACGTGAAGAGCGATCAGTAATCGACGCGGTCTGGCAAGCTGCCCTGGGCCAGGCCGATCAGGAAAGTGAACTCCTGCGCCACACCTTCATACGCTTTGAAACGACCCGATTTGCCACCGTGGCCAGAATCCATCTCAGTGCAGAGTAACAGCAGCGAATCGTTGGTTTTCAGCTCGCGCAATTTTGCTACCCATTTGGCCGGTTCCCAATACTGCACCTGTGAATCGTGCAGGCCGGTGGTAACCAGTAAATGCGGATAGGCTTTGGCCTCGATGTTGTCATACGGGCTGTATTGGCGGATGAGGTGATAGAACTCCGCCTGTTCAGGATTGCCCCACTCATCGTATTCGCCGGTGGTCAGCGGAATCGTTGGATCGAGCATGGTAGTGACCACATCCACAAATGGTACCTGCGCCACCACGCCGTGGAACAGATCTGGTGCCATGTTCACCACGCCGCCCATCAGTAATCCTCCGGCGCTGCCGCCCATCGCGTAGAGCTGCTGACGATTGCCATACCCTTTCGCCACCAGCGCTTCAGTGACATCAATAAAATCAGTGAAGCTGTTGATTTTATTCTTCAGGCGGCCACCGTCATACCATTGCTGGCCGAGTTCGCCGCCGCCGCGCACATGAATAATGGCGTAGACGAAGCCGCGCTCGAGCAAGCTGATGCGGCTGGTGCCAAAGCTGGCATCCATGCTGCTGCCGTAAGCGCCGTAACCATAAACCAGCAACGGATTATTGCCGCGCTGGAAATGCTTGCGGTGATAGACCAGCGAAACCGGTACTTCCGTCCCATCGCGCACCGTAATCCATAGATGCTCGCTTTTATAATCCTCAGATTTAAAGCCCGGCACCGGCGTCTGCTTCAGCACGCGACGATCGCCGGTTTCCATGTTCAGTTCAAACAAGGTGGTAGGCGTGGTCATGGAAGAGTAGCCGTAGCGCAAAGTGTCGCTTTCCGGCGAAGGATTGTAGGCAAGCCAGGTAACATAGGCCGGATCGTCAAAGGCGATGCCGAAGCTTTCGCCGCTCTCCCAATTAATCTGCCGCAAGGTGTTTACGCCGTGCTGACGCTCTTCCACCACCAGCCAATGGCGGAACAACTGGAAATCCTCCAGCACCACGTTGTCTCGCGCAGGGATCAGCGATTGCCAGCGCGCTTCCGCCAGCCACGCGCTGCGATAAAGTCCGAAGTTTTTACCGTCGCGATTTGAGCGAATGTAGAACTGATGATTGTAGTGATCGATGCTGTATTCGTGGTCACGGCGACGCGGGCAAAACGTTTGCGGCTGTGCATCCGGATACTCGGCGTCGATCAGCAGAATCTCGCTGGTGTTGGTGCTGTATAGCGCAATCAGAATGAAGTGCTCGGAGGTGGTTTTGTGCACGCTCAGGTGGAAGGAATCATCCTTCTCTTCATACACCAGCTGATCGTCAGATTGCGGATGCCCCAACTCATGGCGCCACACCTGATACGCCAGCAGCGTTTTCGGATGCTTACGCACGTAGTAGAGCGTGCGGGAATCATTGGCCCAGGCCACGCTGGATGACGCATTAGTCAGCACTTCCGGATACCAGCTGCCGCTCCGCAAATTACGGAAGCGAATACCGTATTGACGGCGCGACAGGAAATCTTCCGCTAAGGCCATTACCTGATTGTCTGGCGTAATCGCCAGCGCGCCCATGGTGTAAAAATCACTGTGTGCGGCACGTTGGTTACCATCGAGCAGCAGCTGCCACGGCTCCTCAGCCGGTGCGTCTAGCGGCTGGCGGAAATAAGCAGGATACTCGTTGCCCACTTCATAACGGCTTTGATAGCGATAACCGTTTTTCACATAAGGCACCGAGTGATCCTGCGGCGGAATACGGTCGACGATCTCTTTCAGAACCCGTTCCTGCAGCGGATTCTGCGACGCCATCATGGCGCGGCCATAATCATTTTCGGCATGCAGATGGGCCAGCACTTCTGGCTTTTCGCGGTCATCATCACGCAACCAGTGATAATTATCGATACGCGTTTCACCGTGCAGATTCATGGTATGGGGAATTTTTTTCGCGTGTGGTTGATTCATTAGGCTCTTCTCCCTGAAGGACAACATTCAGCAAGCGTGGCACTAATCGCGCGTGATGCCAAGCTGCACGCAGCATCACTTTGCACAGGGCAAGCCAGACAGGGAAAGCGAAGGCTGCGGATGCAACCTTCGTAGTGGATTACGCGGCTTTTTCCGCGTCGATGTCGCGTTGAATACCGTCGCGCACATCCTGGGGAATTTTCAGCGCATCGCCGAGCGCGGAGAGATAACTGCGCTCCATAAAGTGGTCAACATCAATGGCGGCACAGCTGAGGAAATAGAGCTCCAGCGCCTCTTCTTCGTTTTTAACGTCAGCGGCCAGCCAGTTGGGATCAAGCGGGCGATTCATTGCCTGCTGAATCAACGCTTCGGCTTGCGCGCCGTAGCCCGCCTGCTGAATGTTTTGCTCAATTGCGGCGCGTTCCCGATCGTCAAT